>NZ_ALCB01000140.1:0-27852 GCF_000282935.1 Actinomyces sp. ICM39 | reverse complement strand
GCTGCCGGTCGCGGCGGCGCGGGTGCTGGCGGCGGCTTCATGGGCGGCGGCGCGGGTGCTGGCGGCGGCATGGGCAAGGACGACAAGAAGGGCCGCAAGCGCAAGTACGTGGCTTTCACGGTGGATGAGGATGAGGATGATCTGCCCGCAGGCTACGTCAACCCCCTGTCCCAGACCTACGGAACAGACCGCACCATCGCTCCCGCCAAGCGGGAGGACGACGGATGGGACCTACGCCAATGGTGACCTTCTTTGGCAACTCCGTGCGTGCTCTGACAACTGCCGCCTGCGCCCTCGCGCTGAGTGCGGGCGCACTGACGGCGGCCCCGGCTCCCGCGTACGCGGACGAGATCACCTCGCAGGAGTACTTCTCCTACTACCACCTTGACCAAGCACGAGCGAAGGGCTATACCGGCAAGGGTGTGATCATTGCCCTCATTGACAGCCCCGTCAACCTCAGCGACCCGGAACTGGCCGGCGCCAACATAACCGATAAGAGCCGGTGTACGATCATTGCCAAGGGAGACAAGAAGGATCACGGTAACCAAATGGCTGCCCTTCTGGTCTCCCAGAAATACGGTGTCGCGCCCGACGCAACGTTATACACCTATCAAGCCGGTGGGTGGCCAGATGACACAACCGGTTGTGAAACAGCTACAGATTATCGAGCAAACCTCGATGTCCTCATCAACCAAGCCATTGATGACGGTGCGCAGATCATTTCGATTTCCGCGACCAGCGAAGATCGGTCACCAAGCCTCATGTGGGCAGTGGCTCGCGCCATGAATGAAGGAGTCATCATCATGGCAGGCGCGGGAAACAACGGAGCAGAAGACACCGATAGCTTAGGCCGCTGGTCAGGCGTCGTAGGAGTATCCGCAATCAACGCTGATAGGTCTTTTGCCACCTACTCCTCCTACGGTCCTGGTGTTACAACCGCAGCGTTCGGAGGCCCCATCAATGTTCGCAGCGTGGACACCGGTGCCATCACCACCACTCAGGGAACATCTAACGCTACCGCAATAGCTGCCGGATTCATGGCCATGGCACGACAGAAATGGCCCAACGCGAGCACCAATCAGCTGCTCCAACTCCTCGTGAAGAATAGCCTCAACCCCAACCATGACTGGAACCAGTACACCGGCTACGGGGCAATTGATGGCGCTTCCTTGATGAGAACAGACCCGTCACAGTACCCCGATGAGAACCCCTTAGCTGACAAAGGCACGGGTAGCCGTCCTACACCCAAGGAGCAATTGGATCTCGCAGACGCAGTCATTAACCCCCTCGGTGTGAACATGGCCGATTCCTACGTCTACCGCGGATTTGATGAGTCAGTTGCATACGCCTCTGCTCTATCCAACGTACCGCACATTGGAACCAGTCCCCGATACCACCAGAAGTAAACGCGTGACGCACCGAGTGCCGCGCAGCCGGATGTCCGGCCACGCGGCACTCGTGCCGTTTGTGCGGCTACTTCGCCGTGCGCAGGCGCAGCGAGTTGAGGACCACGAACACGGACGAGCACGCCATCGCGGCGCTCGCAAGCATGGGGGAGAGGAGCCCAGCGATCGCGAGCGGCACCATGAGGACGTTGTAGAAGAACGCCCAGAACAGGTTTTCCTTGATGATGCGCAGCGTCCGGCGCGACACTCGGATCGCGGTCGCCGCCGAGGTGAGTGACGAGTTCATGAGTGTCATGTCCGCGACCTCGATCGCCACGTCCGTGCCCGAGCCCATTGCGATGCCCAGGCCCTTCGCGCTGGCCTGCGCGAGGGCGGCCGCGTCGTTCACGCCGTCGCCCACCATCGCGACCGTGCGCCCCTCGGCTTGTAGATCGGCGACGGTGTCGCGCTTGCCGTCGGGCAGGACGCCCGCGATGACGCGCTCGATGCCCACCTGACCCGCGACGTGGCGGGCCGCCGCCTCGTTATCGCCGGTCAGCAGGATCGGCTCGATGCCAAGCTCGCGCAGCTGGGCGATCGCATCCGCGGAGGACTCCTTGACCGTGTCGCGCACGACGAGTGTGGCAATCGCGCGGCCCTCGACGCGCTCGGGGATCACCAGGGACGAGGCCGGGGCCCCCTCGCGCTCGCCCGCGCCCGGGGTGGTGCCGGGCTGGGTGGGGGTACCGGTATCCCCACCCGCGTTGCCGCCAGCCGCGGGTGCGCCGTCGGAGGATGCGGCCTCAGAACGGGAGGTAACCGTGCCGTGGTAGCCGGCGGCGTTCACGACGGCCTCGAGCTCTTCGTCGCTGTGCGGGGCGGTGAGCGTGATGCGCGCGGATTCGGTGGCCAGGTTGACCTCGGCCTTCACGCCGTCGAGCTTGCCGAGCTTGCGCTCGACGCGGCGCACGCAGGACGCGCAGGTCATGCCGCCCACGCTCATGGTGAGCGTCGCGAGGGGCAGCTCGGCGTCGGGGCCGGGCAGTGTGATGGATGCGGGCGCCTCGGGCGTGGCGGCTGCCGACTCCGGGGAGGAGGATGCAGCGGAACCCAGGTTTGGCGCGAGCGCCGCGACGACGGCGGAGGCACCCGAGGCCTCGGCCTCGCGTACGGCCTCGAGAAGGGAAGCGGGCACGTCGATGCCCAGGGAAGCCAGCCACGACGGGCGACCGACCAGCACGCCGCCCTGGGCGGTGATGCCGACGACGCCGAGTCCGGGCTGATTCGCGAACGCCGTCACGGGCTCCAGTGACAGGCCGCGGTCCGATGCACCCGACGTGATCGCGCGGGCGACGGGGTGCTCGGAGAGGGACTCGACGGAGGCTGCAAGGGACAGGGCCGAGTCCTCGTCCACCTCGGGGGAGCTTCCCGCGCCGGGCGCGACCGCGACCGACTCGAGGGACATGACGCCCGTGGTCACCGTGCCCGTCTTGTCGAGCAGCATCGTGTCGATTGAGCGCGTCTGCTCGAGGATTTCCGCGTTCTTGATGAGGATGCCGAGCTGCGAGGCGCGCCCCGACCCGACGAGGATTGCGGTGGGCGTGGCCAGGCCGAGCGCACACGGGCACGCCACGACCAGGACGGCGACGGCCGCCGTGAACGCGGCCTGAACGCTGCCGCCCGCAAGCAGCCAGCCCCCGAGGGTGAGCAGGGAGACGGCGATGACGATCGGGACGAACACGCCCGAAATCTGGTCCGCGAGGCGCTGGACGGGGGCCTTGCCGGCCTGGGCCTCGGCGACCATGCGCCCGATCTGCGCGAGCGTCGTATCCGAGCCGACGCGCGTGGCGCGCACCAGCAGGGACCCCCACGTGTTGACGGTCGCGCCAGTCACCGCGTCGCCGGGGGCGGCGTCCACGGGCACGGACTCGCCCGTCAGGAGCGAGGTGTCCAGGGCGGAGGAACCCTCGACGATGACGCCGTCGGTTGCCACCTTCTCGCCCGGGCGCACCGCAAAGAGGTCGCCGACCTGCAGGGATGAGGCGGGCACGACCGTTTCCGTGCGCTCGCCGGTCGCGGGATCGACGCTCACGAGCGTCGCCTCCTTCGCGCCCATGCGCAGCAGCGAGCGCAGCGCGTCGCCAGCGCGGTAGCGTGCGCGCGCCTCCAGGTAGCGGCCCGTCAGCAGGAACACGACGATCATGCACGCGCCCTCGAAGTAGATCTCCGCGTGGCCGGCGTGCGCCGCGCGCGGGATCAGGCTCATGTGCATGCGCATGCCGAGCATCCCAGCACCGCCCCACAGCAGCGCCCACCAGCTCCACAGCGTCGAGGAGATGACGCCGAGGGAGACCAGCGTGTCCATCGTCGTCGAGCCGTGGCGACCCGCCGCAAAGGCCGCCCGGTGGAAGGGCCACGCGCCCCACGTGACCACCGGGATCGAGGCCGCCGCGACGACCCACTGCCACCCCGTGAACTGCCAGGCGGGCACCATCGACAGAATCATCGCGAGGATGCCTAGTGGCGCGCAGACGATGAGGCGTCGGCGCAGGTCGGCGGCGTGGGCGCGGGTGCCCTCGCCGACCTGGGGGGTCGGGGCCGAGGCCGGGGTGGCCTCGGGGGAATAAGAGGCGGCCTTGGGAGTGGCCGTCACGGAGTCAGTGGACATGGGTACCCTCCGGGGGTATGTATTTGGTGAAAGGAAACGAGGCCGGGGAAGGTTCCCCGGCCTCGTCGGTGAGGCGTGGAAATCCTCAGAAGTCGCGCGAGATGCCGACCAGCTTGAAGCCGGCCTCGGACACCGCGTCGCTCAGCGCCGCGTCGTCCAGGGGGGTGTCGGTCAGGACCGTCACCTTGGAGGTGGCGCCCGAGTTGAGGATCACGTCAACGTTCTTCACGCCGGGGATCTCGCTCAGCTCTTCGCTGACGCTCATCACACAGTGGCCGCAGGTCATGCCGTCGACGGACAGCTCAATGGTGCGATCGATCTCGGTGGTCATGATGTCTCCTTGTTATTAGGACTTGATGAGGCGCGCGATGGCCGCGGCCGCCTCGTCGACTTTGGCCTGCGCGGCCTCGTCGGATTCGCGCGCCGCCGTGACGACGCAGTGGTTCATGTGGTCTTTGAGCAGGTTGACCGCGACCGAATCGAGTGCGGACTGGACGGCCGAGACCTGCGTGAGGATGTCGATGCAGTAGTCACCCTGCGAGATCATGCGCTGCAGGCCGCGGACCTGGCCCTCGATGCGGCGCAGGCGCGCGAGATGATTCTCGGTGTTGCCGTGGTAGCCGTGTTCGTTGCTCATGGAAATGATAGTACCCCTAGGGGGTATGGGTGTCAAGGGGGTGCCGTCAACGAGCGCTGTGGGGGTGGCGACACGCATCCCTCAATGAGGCGCGCCCAGGCCCGGCCCGCCGTAGGGTGGAGGCAGCACTAAGGTGAAGGAGGGGACATGAAGCGACGCCCGCGTCGGCGCTACCGCGCGATCCGCCGCGTCCCCCAGGCCTACCCCGGCCTCTACCTGCGCCTTAAAGTCGCCCCCGTCGTGCCCGCCCTCGCGGCCACGGTCGCCGTCGGCGCGCTCGCGGAAATCTCCGCCCTGCCGCAGGATGTTCGCACCCGCGCGCGTTCCCTCTCCGACGACATGGGCACAGCGATCAGCGAGAAATCGCAGCGCATCTTCTTCGATAACCCCGGCCTCGACACCCTCCTCATCCGCTCCCTCTCGCACGTCGCTCGGCGCACGGCGACCGTGGGGCGCGCCTGGGCGCAAGCCGTCGTCGCCGTCGGCGCGGACAGGGACGGGCGCATGGCCCGCATGCTGCCCCTCATCCCCAGGCGCGGATACGACGCCCTCATGACCGGAATGCTGACGATCGGCACGGCCGTGGGTGCCCTGCGTGGCGGCGAGGTCCATGTCGCTCTGCTGCGCGACTCCGACGCCGACCCTGCGTTCCAGGACCCGCTGCCCGGCCACCCCGAGGCCCAGATCCGCCGCGTCGATCCGCCCGCGCTTCTCTCCGACATGTGCGCCGACATCGACGAACTCTACTGGTCGCGCACGATCGGCCCGGCCGTGAAGATCACCCGCGTCGGCGAGGGCGAGGCTCGCCGTTGGCTTCTCTCCTTGGTCGGCACCGAGTCCATGACGTGGCGCTCCACGAACAACCCGGCCGACGCCGAGACGAACATCCGACTCATGCTCGGCCTGGAAAGCGCGATGAGCGTCGGCGTCGTGCGCGCCCTCCACGCCGCCATGGAACGCGACGGCGTGCCCGCCGATCGATGGGCGCGCGAACCCGTCCTCATCTGCGGCCACTCCCAGGGCGGGATCGTCGCCGCCGCCCTCGCCTCCGTCCCACCCGACGAGGCCGGGGTCAACGTCGGCGGCATCCTATCCACGGGCGGCCCGAACCGGCGCATCCGCGTGCGCCCCGACGTGGTGACCGTCGCCGTCTACCACGACCAGGACGTCATGCCGAGCCTCGACGGCTCGCCCGACCGTGCCCCCGACCGGCGCGTCACCGTCGGACGAAGCCTCGTGAGGCCTCGTACCCGCCCCCTCTACTACGCGCACTCCTCCTCGACCTACACCGAGACCGTCCGTCTCCTCGAGCGTAAGGTGCGCGTGACCCCGTGGGGTCGGCTGGCCTCGTCAATGGCGGCCCTGCAGGATTTCCTGCCCACCCCGGGCGAGGACACCCGCGTCATGCACTACGAGATCTGGCAGGACATCCTGACCCCGACCGCTGAGGGCACGTGGGACACGGTTGCCGCACTCGAACGCGCCAGCTCCTACGAATCCGCCACCTATCCGATCGACTACGCGGTCACGGCCCCCCGCCTGCCCCGCGTCGCCCGAGCCCGGCGCCGCGCGGCCCTCCCGGCGCGCATCGCTTCCGCCCTCTCCTCCCTGAGAAAGGACAGGTCATGACCGACCCCAACGCCCCCCTGCGCGAGGTGCGCCGATGGATGCGCGTCTCGACCCCCGTCAACAAGGCAGCCTCCTCCGGCCTGCGCGGGCGGCTCCCGCAGATCGCCGGTCCGCTCATGATCGGCGCGCTCGGCGTGGGCGCCCTGGGCGCGGGCATCGCGTGGCGCGCCCTGTCCTCGACGAGGGGCACCGGGCGCACACAGCGCTTCGTCGACCTGGCGACCGCGGCGCTCGACTCCGGCTTCCCTGTGCGTGCGCACGACGCCGATGCAGGTGAGGCCCGCGCGCCGCGCCGCGTCGTCCACGTCGAGGTCGGCGAGGGCTTCGGGCGCCCCTCCCTCGTATCCATCGACGTGGTCGTGGCCTCCTCGGACGCGCTGTCCGAGCGCGAGACAGCGACGCGCGCCCTCGACGCGATCACCCGTGCAACCTGGAACAATCCCGAAATGGCACCGGTCAGCGTGCGCGCCCGAGTCCTCGTCGCCCACGACGAGGTCGGCGACCTCGAGGCCCCCGGCGCGCAGACCGACACCGTCGTCGACATGAGCGCCCTCGGCTTCGCCGACGAGATCGCGCGCCCCGACGAGCTCTACGACCGCTACGGCGCGCCCGAGTGCGACCCCGCCTGGAGGCCGTGACCTTCGTTGGCCCCGGCCTCGTTGAGGTCGGGAAATAATGGAAAAGGCGGCGAGGCGCGGACCAACCGCGCACCCGCCGCCCCAACCGCTAGAGCTCAGGCCTCCCAGCGCGCCAGGCGCTCGGACAGGCCGATGTAGGTCGCGGGGGTCAGCGCAAGGAGGCGCTCCTCCACCTCGGCCGGCAGACCCAGGCCCGCGATGAACTCACGCATGTCTTCCGCGCCCACCTCGTGGCCGCGCGTCAGCTCCTTGAGGCGCTCGTACGGGTTCGCCATGCCGGTCGCGCCCGCGATCGCGGCTGCGCGCATCGCCTGCTGGACGGCCTCGCCGAGCACCGCCCAATTCGCGTCCAAGTCGCGGGCCATGCGAGCCGCGTTGATCTCGATGCCATCCAGGCCGCGCACCAGGTTGTCGTAGGCCAACACCGCATGGCCGAAGGCGACGCCCACGTTGCGCTGCGTCGTCGAATCCGTCAGGTCGCGCTGCATGCGGCTGGTCACCAGCGTCGCGCCGAGCGAATCCAGCAGCGCGTTCGACACCTCCAGGTTCGCCTCCGCGTTCTCGAAGCGGATCGGGTTGACCTTGTGCGGCATCGTCGACGAGCCCGTCGAGCCCTGCGCCGCCAGGTTCTGGTGGAAGTAATCCATCGAAATGTAGGTCCACGCGTCCGTCGCCAGGTTGTGGGCGATGCGGCCCGCGCGCGCCACGTCCGCGTACAGCTCGGCCTGCCAGTCGTGCGACTCGATCTGCGTGGTCAGCGGGTTCCACGTCAGGCCCAGGCCCTCCACGAAGGAACGTGCCAGCGTCGGCCAATCCGCGCCCGGCACCGACACGACGTGCGCGGCCCACGTGCCCGTCGCGCCGTTGATCTTGCCCAGGTACTCAGTGGCCTCGACGCGCTTGATCTGGCGGGACAGGCGGTGCGCGAACACAGCCATCTCCTTGCCGACCGTCACCGGGGTCGCCGGCTGGCCGTGCGTGTGCGCCAACATCGGAACGTCCGCCCCGGCCTCGGCGAGGCCACGCAGGCGATCCAGGAGCGCGCGGATCGCGGGCAGCCACACCTGCTCGGTCGCCGCCTTGATGGTCAGCGCGTACGCCAGGTTGTTGATGTCCTCGGAGGTGCAGAAAATGTGGACGACCTCGCGCAGGGACGGCAGATTCGTGCCCTCGCCCAGCTTGCTGGCCGCAGCCTCGAGATATTCGCCGATCAGGTACTCGACGGCCTTGACGTCGTGGCGGGTGACGGCCTCGAACTCGCCCAGGCGCTTGATGTGCTCGGCACCGAAGTCGCGCGTGAGGGCGCGCAGGTAGTTGCGCTCGGCGTCGGTCAGCGTCGGGGCGCCGGGCAGGACCGAGTTGTCGAGCAGGAAAATCAGCCATTCGATCTCGACGTGCACGCGCGCGCGGTTCAGGCCCGCCTCGGACAGGTAGTTAGCCAGGGGCGCGGCGACCGCGCGGTAGCGGCCGTCCAGCGGGCTGAGCGGTTCACCCCCGCCCGCCAGGTCCGAATAGCCGTGGGCAGTGGAGAACAGTGTCATCGTGTCGCTCATACCCCTATCTTCCCAGAACGAGGGGCCATCGGGACGCCCAGTCCGCTCGGCGGTTCGTGGCGTGGGTAACGTACGAGGCCGGGGCCGGGCGGGCGGGCGCGTGACGGCCCCGGGCGTGTCATCCACAGGGGTGCTGGGTGCTGGGTGGTTATCCACAGGGAGTGCCGCGCGGCTGGTGGTGGGGGAGTAGGGCGGCGTAGCGTGCAAGGACAACAACGCATCGTCCACCGATGGGAGCCCCTCATGATCCCCGAACCCCTCAGCCCCGGACTGTCCCTGCACGCCGCCCACGGCCTCGTCGAAACGCTACGCTCGGCCATCGCGTGCGCGTCGTGCCCGCAGTGGACTGGCGTCGCGGGAGACTCCTATCGGAACCAACACGGCGAGGTGCTCGCCTGCGCGCAGGGCGTCCTCGACCAGATCCAGGCTGCCCTGAGCCTTGTCCCCGCCTTCGACGAGGAGCGCAACCACGCCTTCGCCCGTAGCCTTGCCGAGGCCGCCGTCTCCCAGCCCGAACTCCTCGCATTGGGAGCGTGGTGATCATGGCATTCGACCCGCGCCGCGACGTGACCGTCAGCTCAGGTGCATTCAGCGTTGACGTCGACCAACTGTGCGCCGCACACACCCTCATCACCGGCGAGGAAACGCTGTCGATTGTGCCCGCGCGGCTCGCCCTCGAAGCTGCTCTCGGCGAGGCGGAGGCGGTATCCGGCCTCGTCCCGGAGGCCTCCGCGCACCTCGCCTCCGCGATCACGAGCGCCCTGTCCGCCCTCAACTTCCTCGCGGGTGAGATCGACTCCCTGCGATGGAAACTGCAGGACGCGGCCCTGACCTACGCGAATGCCGAATCCGGATCATCCCTGTGGGAGCTCGTTCCCGGCAGCCCGATGGGCCCGCAGCTGAGCGCGTCGGGTATCGGAATGATGGTGGTGGCACCCGGGCTGCTCGCTTTTGCCGGTGCCTCGGCGCTCTATCACGGGGCTCAGGACGTGTCGGTGCGCGCGGGGGCGCCCTGGCTACCCACCGTTCTTATGCCCGGTCTGTCAGTGCTGGTTGGGGAGAAAGACCTGTATGACACCGTGATCGACGGACTTCTCTTCAAATACCACTCGGACGAGGTCGCGGGCGCCCGCTTCCAACGCGACCTCGGCAGGTTTGCCCTGGACGTCAACTCCTCGCCCGTCTACCGAGGGGTCGCAGCTGCGCTGTCGGGGCTGGGAGTCAGCCAGGACCTCAACTCAACGTCCACGCAATCAGCGTCCGGGGTGGCCGCGCTCGCTGCGCCCTTCCTCGCGTACCTGGGGCTCGTTGACTTCCACTGGGGCCACGGAGTCAGCTGCGGGGTCATCGTGCGAGGGGCGGACGGCGATGCCCGCATTCGCCCCAACGGACTCGGCTCCCTGATGCCCTCGAGTGCCCTCGACGCGCGCACCCAATCCGCGCTCGCGGCCATGCCCGACGCGGCACCCGACACCCACTACACAGGCGTCACCACCAGCGCCGACGCCATCGAACACATCACGCAGATGCATGGGGGAGACGCCGACAACGGCGAGATCGCCATCGAGGAACACGTGACGCTCGGGGATGACGGGGTGACGACGCGCTCGTGGACCGTCGACATCCGGGGCACTCAGTCCTTCTCCATCGGGCAAACAGGACCCCAGGACATGACCACCAACCTGCAAGGCGTGGCCGGTATGACCTCGGACCAGCTCGACGCTATCAAGGAAGCCATGAACGCGGCGGGCATCGCACCGGGCGAGGCCGTCGAATTCGCCGGACACTCACAGGGAGGCATCATGGCGGCTCAGCTGGCCGCGGACCCTTCCGTGCGCGCCCGCTACAACGTCGTCTCCGTCGTCACCGCCGGTTCGCCCACGGCGACGATTGCGCCCAGCGATGTGCCCGTCCTCGCCTACGAAAACTCCGGCGACATCGTTCCCGGCCTGGACGGAAATGCCACGCGCGGGGACAACGTCACGACCGTCATGTTCCGCGACTACGAGGCCACGTGCCACGCCGACGATCCCGTGCCCTGCTCGCACAGCGCACCCCTGTACGTCGATGAAATCCGGAGCACCCTCGATGCGGCCCACACCTCGTCCGACCCCGGCCTCGGAGCTCTGGCAGCCGCCGAGGCCAGGCGCACCCAGGCGCTCGGCCTTACCCACAACACGCAGACCACCGTCCACCACTATCAAACGAGGCGCATCACCCAGGGGTGATACGCCTCGAGAGAGAGCGGGGATACTCAGTCTTTCTTGTCCTTCTTGTCGCGCAGAATACCCGAGACAAGCGCGGACACGATGGAGGTGATGATCGCACCCACCAGGCACGACCAGAAGCCGCCCGTCGTCATGGGGAATCCGAGCGACGTGGACAGCCACCCCGTCAGCGCGAATAGCAGAGAGTTCGTCACCAGGGCAAACAGGCCGAAGGTCAGGAGGTACAGGGGGAATGCCAGCGTCGTCACCACAGGCTTGATGATCGAGTTCACCGCAGTGAACACCAGGGCGACGACGGCCAGAACAATCACGGTTTCCGACGCCGACGAAGAGTCGATCGAAATCGACGAGACCACGTGGGTCGTCACCCACAGGCCGGCCATCGTGGCCAACAAACGTGCAATGAAATCCATTTCTTCATTCTTGCTCAGTGGGACGATGCTTGCACGGTCCAGTCCCATGGGATAGGACTACACGCATGACCAACCTGCGCATTCGCCCCGCCGTCGCCGCACTGCCGCGCTACGTGCCGAGCAAGACGGCCCCCGACGCCGTTAAGATCTCCTCGAACGAAATGCCAAGCCCGCCCAGCCCCGCGGTACTCGAGGCGATCGCCCGCGAACTCGAGACGATCAACCGCTACCCCGACCTGACGGCCGCACCCCTGCGCGAGGCCCTCGCGGGGCGCTTCGGCGTCGGCGCGGACCAGGTGTGCGTGGGCACCGGTTCCTCGGCGATCCTCGTCGCCGCACTGTCCGCCGTCTGCCAGCCCGGCAGCCAGGTCGTCTACCCCTGGCGTTCCTTCGAGTCCTACCCGATCGCCATCCCTTCCGTGGGAGGCGACCCCGTGCCCGTCGAGCTCCTTCCGGACGCCACCCACGACCTTGACGCGATGCGCGCAGCGATCACGCCCGACACCGTCGCCGTCATCGTCTGCTCGCCCAACAACCCGACCGGCCCCGCCCTCACCTACGAGGAGATCGCCGGCTTCGTCGCCGACGTCCCCGACGACGTCATGATCATCGTCGACGAGGCCTACATCGACTTCGCGACCAAGCCCGGCGTACGCACCGCGGTCCCCCTCATCGAGGACCACCCCAACGTCATCGTCATGCGCACCTTCTCCAAGGCTCACGCGCTGGCGGGCGTGCGCGTCGGCTACGCCATCGGCGATCCTGAGGTGATCGGCGCGATCCAGGCCCTCCTCGTGCCCTTCGGCGTTAGTTCTCTCGCCCTCGCCGCGGCCCTCGCCTCCCTCAAGGATGCCGAGGGCGTGCAGCGCGCGGTCGCCGAGATCATCGCCGAACGCGAGCGCATCATCCCGGCGCTGCGAGACCTCGGCTACGACATCCCCGACAGCCAGTCGAACTTCTACCTGATCCGCGGCGACGTCTACGGCCTCGTCGAGGCATGCGCGCGCGTCGGCCTCATCGTGCGTCCCTTCCGTGTGGGCGTACGCGTCTCGGTCGGCTCGCGCGAGCAGAACGACCGTTTCCTGTCCGTGGCCGCCGAGTTTGTGCGCACCGCGGGCATTGGCGCGTAGGGTTAGCATGCCAATGGGCGCGCCCGACGAAACGGACGCGCCCGTGACCCCATCGGGGTGCCGCGATTTACGGGATCAGCAGCGAGGCGATGAGGAGAAGTGACCAGCCGAGCTCGCTGAATCCGATGAACTTGGGGGAGAAGGGACGCGTGCGGGTCCGGTTCAGCGTCGGCATGACCCACGCGCGCGCGGTCAGGCACGCCCACATGAGGACGGGCCAGACCGTCAGCGCACCGAACCACCACGCCACGGCCGCGCACAGCGTGAACGCCGCGTGCAACAGCGTGGAACCCACTGCCCAGCGCGGATCCTTGCGGCCGCGGATCATCGAACGAACCAGGGGAACCGTGCCGATGTAGTGCAGGCCGAACGCGGCGCACGTCGCCCACGCCTGGAGCGTCACCGCAGCCGGTGAACCGTCCGCCGTCGCCAGCGAGAACGCCACGGGGCCCATGATGTTGCCCGCCAGGATTGAAGCCGCGCGGGCACCCAGGGAGCGCTCGCGGCCCTTCCATACGAGGTAGAGCGCCGACGAGGCGAGGGGCGCGAAGGCAATCGCCCACCACAGCAGCTGCGGGCGCACGGCCAGGAGGGTGGCGCCGGGGAGCGCCGCGAGCACGGCGTAGGTCAGGACCGCGGGGGCGATGCGGCCGCGGCGCTTGGCGGGCGTTTTGACCCATAGGCATACCGCCGAGAACATCTGGAAGGCCATCGCCCACGCCACCAGCATGAGGACGACCGTCCAGGAGAAGGTAAAGGACAGCGCCCACCCGAGCAGCGGCGGGAAAGCCATCATCGTCCACGCGCCGTGCTGGTCAGAGATCCAGCCGTCGCGGGCAAGCTTACGCATGCGGGGATTGTTGTGGTGGCGTGGCTTCGGGCGCCCCGGTGCGCGATTGGTGACGCCATCCGCGGTGCGTTCGGGCGTTGTGTGAGTCTGCGGCGCTGCACTGTGCATAGCCTTAGCTTAGTGAAGTACGCCTGTGAGGCTCAATACTGGGAGGGTCACAACGTGAGACTGAAGCGGGCATATTTCAACAATCGGTGAAATATGGTGGCATGTCCACATCAGACGCAGTTACAACTCAATCTCCCTCTCTTTCCTCGGAAGACCGCAGCGCGCGCATCGCCGTCACGGTCTTTCCCCTGCTGATCCTGGCGGCCTTCGCGATCGCCATGATCACGCCCGATACCTTTAAGCCGCTGGCTCCCGGCGTCAGCTGGGCACTTGGCGTCATCATGTTCGGCATGGGCCTGACCCTGACGATTCCCGACTTCGGGCTCATCGTGAAGCGCCCGCTACCCGTTCTCGTGGGCGTTGTCGCGCAGTACCTCATCATGCCCCTCGTCGGCTGGGCCCTGTGCTACGTGTTCCGTCTGCCCAACGAGGTTGCGGTCGGCGTCATCCTCGTCGGCTGTGCGCCCGGTGGTACCGCCTCCAACGTGATCTCCTATCTGGCGAAGGCAGACGTCGCTCTGTCGGTTACGATGACCTCGATCTCGACGCTGCTCGCGCCCCTCATGACGCCGCTGCTCACCGCCTGGCTGGTGGGGTCGCGCATGCCGGTGAACGGTGCGGCGATGGCGCAGAATATCCTGCTGATGGTCCTCGCCCCCGTGCTCGGCGGTTTTGCCGTTCGCTTCATTGCGGGCAAGTACGTGGAAAAGGTCCTGCCGATTCTGCCCTGGATCTCGGTGCTGGGTATCTGCTACGTGCTGCTGGTCGTCGTGTCGGGCTCGGTCGACAAGATCCTGACCTCCGGCGCCCTCATCATCGCCGTCGTCATCTGCCACAACCTGCTCGGCTACCTCTTCGGCTACCTGGCCGGACGTGTCGGCGGCGGCTCGGACAAGGCCTCGCGCACGACCGCAATCGAGGTCGGCATGCAGAACTCGGCGCTGGCTGCGACGCTGGCGAAAACCCACTTCGCCTCCACCCCGGAGACCGCGCTCCCGGCTGCCGTTTTCTCCGTGTGGCACAACCTGTCCGGCGCGCTGCTGGCAGCCTTCTTCCGTCGCTGGAAGAACGGCGGCCAGGCCTGAATAGGAGAGGCCGGGGCGGGGTGAGCGCTGATCCCCAGTTCCGGCCCTCGACTGAGTAGATAGTGAGGAGGGGGCGGCCCGTTGGGGTCGCCCCCTCCTCGTGCGTGCGTAGGAGCCGTCCTCTCCTCGTATCGAATGGAGCGGCTATCAGGCTCGTTCGTCATTCGTGCAGTGGATTGTGTAAAAAATGCACGCATGTTCGTTAACCGCGAGGTAATCAATGACGAAAAAATCCGATATGCTTTGCGGGTACCCATCACAAATACTCGAAGGAGTAACCCTCATGAAAAAGCGTCTTCTGACCGCCGCCCTCGTCGCGCTGCTGCCCCTAAGCCTGGCTGCCTGTGGTGGACAGTCCAAGCAGGCTGCCTGCCAGATCATCAATGACAAGGCCATCAAGGCAGTTGATGGCCTGGATCCGAGCAACACGGAAGACATGATTCAGGGCATGACCAACGTTGCGACTGTCCTGAAGTCTGACGACATTACCAACACGGAAGTGAAGGCTGCTGCGGTGGCTGCGGGCGATAATGCTCAGGCTCTCGCCGATTTCGCCAAGACGGTGGGAGGTGAGCCTTCGGCAGAGCAAATGACCGAGGCTATGAATCTGTACACAACCTTCACGACGTCGATGTCGTCGCTCGAAACGGTGTGCAACGCGCGCTGACGCACACCATCAGATTGTGTATGCCCGCGTGTGGGCATTGAAAGGTGAGGGTGGCCCCGCGGGGCCACCCTCACTTCTATCTTGACGGGTGTCGTGTGCTCGCCAGAGCGTCACTTACCGGTGCACACCGTCTGAAGACTGTTCATCGACTCCAGGTACTCTGACGTCGCTGACAGAATCCGGGAGCGCTGCTCGGCCGTCGGCTGATCGTCGGCCGCCTTGGTCGCGTCGAGGAGCTTCTGCGCGCTGTTCGCCAGGCTGTTTGCTGCGACCTTGACCTCGGGGTTGGTGATTTCGTCGGACTTCATGATGTCAATGAAGTTGGACAGGGTCTTGATGACCGAGGCCTTGTCCTTCTCGTTCAGGCTCGAGGAGATAGCGTTGGCCTTGTCGTCGAGAATGGCGCAGGCCTCTTCCTTCGTCTGGCTCGACTTCGAAGAGCTCGACGCGGAGGGCGATGCCTGCGTAGGTGTGCTGGTCGGCTCCTGCGAAGGCGCGGACGAGGACGACTGCGAGGACGTCGGGTTGTCAGTCTTGACCTGCAGGCACGCGGACATGCCGAGGGGTAGCAGAGTGATGAGGAGGGCGGCTGCAATACGACGCTTCATGGGATGCTCCTTGAAAGGTTGAAGTGTACGTTCTCGCTCAGTCTAACCCCAAAAGCATGAAATTAACATATCGGTCAGTGAGGTCGTACTGACGCGGGAAAATCGGGGGTAATCGGACGCCTCGTCATGGTGTATGACACTGCTAGATACCTGGCCGGCGCATGGACTGTCAATGCGACTCAGTACTTGTAGCCGCACGTGTGAAAGAGCTCGGTCTGGTGGGTGTTGAGCTGCTCGAAGGACGCCTGGAGATCCTGTATCTTCTCCTCGTCCACGTTCTTCGGATCCTCTGACAGGGCCTGAGCCTTCTCGGCGACGGTGCGCCAGTCGGCCGCGACCTGATCGACAGAAGCCTTCACCTCTGAGTTGGTGATCTTCGCGGAAGCCGTCTCGTAGGCTTCGGCGAGCTTTGTGAACGATTCGCCCGGATTCTCCGCCTCGCCCAGGCGTGCGTTGACGAGGGCGACGCCGGCTTCCTTCAGGGGGCCGGAAAGCTCCTCGCAGGCGGAGGTCTTCGATGCGATGGAACAGCCGGCCATGCCGAGGGGCAGGAGGGCGGTGACGAGTGCGGCAACAATGCGGCGCTTCATGGAGGACTCCTTGGTGCGTTGATGGCGGATGCCCACGTAGTCTAACCAGGGTTTCCGTCGTTGTAGTAATCCGATTGAAAGCCCGGACTCGGTAGACAAAAATCGCCGGGACCAAACGGTCCCGGCGATTACCGGTCGGGGTGGCGGGATTTGAACCCACGGCCTCTTCGTCCCGAACGAAGCGCGCTACCAAGCTGCGCCACACCCCGGTGCCGTTCGAGTATAGCCTTACCTCGCCGATATTCCCAAACGGAGATCAAGCAAGGATCGTAAGTGTGTTCCACGCCGCATTGAGTTGTCTCGTTGGCAGCCACTTCGCTGGGAACCAACGAAGCGCGACAGACACGGTTAGGCCGGGTACACGTGGATGAGCGACGCCTCGGGGCGAGTGGCGATGCGGACCTTCGCGTAGGGGGACGTGCCCAGGCCAGCGGACACGTGCAGCCATGCAGTCGATCCGTCCGGTGCCTGCCAGCGCTTCAGACCCTTCGCGTAGGGGCGCGAAATATCGCAATTCGTGATGATCGCGCCGACCCCCGGAATACCGATCTGGCCACCGTGCGTATGACCCGCGAGGATCAGGTCAGCACCCCTCGACGTAAGCGCGGAGACGACACGGGTGTACGGCGCGTGGGTCACCCCCAGGCGCAAGACATCGGGTGCCGCCCACGACGAGGCCGGGGCCCCCAGGCGATCACGGTGAATATGCGCATCGTCTGTCCCCAGGAGCGAGACCGTGCCCGTCGCCAGATGAAGTGTCCCGGACGCGTTCGACAGGTCCACCCAGCCGGCCTGGCGCATCTGACGCACCATCGGCAGGTAAGGAAGATCAGGAACGACGCGCGCCGGGTGCGGCTTCGAGCGCGACAGGTAGCGACTCCACCGCTTCGGAATCGGCGAATAGTAGTCATTGGAACCGAGTACGAAGGTGCCCGGGTAGGACAAGAATGGACGATACGCATCCATCACCATGTCCAGAGCGTCCACGGACCCGAAGTTATCGCCGGTCGCCACGACCATGTCGAAGCGCTCCGAGGCGGCCACGTCGGACAGGAAACGCAGCAGAAACTCCTGGCCCGCGAATAGGTGCAGATCCGCAATCTGCAGGATTCGAACCTCGGGGACGCGTGCGCGGACCGGGACCTCGTAGCGTCGCAGGATTGGCATGGTGCGCTCGATCGAACCCCAGGCCAGCGCGGCGCCGCCCGCTGCCAGCCCGGCAAGCCCCAGCCCACCGACGACCGCGCCGGCGGTGCGCAGGAGGCCACGGCCTCGTCGAGAGGACGAAGCCGTGGCCTCCTGAAGCAACGCTGCCGTATCAGTCGTCATCTCAGTGGCTCGGCGACGGCGACGGAGTCGGGGACTGCGAAGGAGCAGGCGTCGAGCCGCGCTGCGGGATGGACGCGCCGATGTTCGCGTTCGACACGGCCTCCACCGGGGTGCCCGCCAGCGCCTGCGTCATGTAGGGTGCCCAAATGTTCTGGCCGACATAGGTCTCACCGAAGATCTCGGAGTGGTACACGCCGTTGATGACAACGCCGGACACTTCCTGCGAGGAGTTGTCGCCGTGACCCACCCACACGGACGTCGCGAGCGACGGCGTGAAGCCCGTCAGCCACGTGTTCGCGTGCCCGTCGGTGGTACCCGACTTCGCGGCGAAGGGCCGACCGTCGCCCAGGCGCGTCGACGTGTAGTACTGGCCGGCCGAGGCCGTCAGAAGGGCCGCCGTCTTGTTCGCAAGGTCAGGGGAGATGACCTCCTTGCAGTCCGCCGCAAACTCCTTGAGAACGTTCTCGTCGCGGTCGGTCACGGACTCGATGGACTGGGGCTTGCACTGCTGGCCGGAGTTCGCGATCGTGGCGAACACGGACGCCATGTGCAGCGGGGAACTCGACACGGAGCCGAGGATGTTGGCGGGGAAGGGGGCCGGGACCTCGCCGTCCTCCGTGATGCCCATGTCGTAGGCGGTCTCGAAGATCGAGCAGAAGTCCACGCGCGACGCCATGTTCACGAACGCCTGGTTGACCGACTGGCCGGTGGCGCGCACGACGTTCATCGTGCCGGTCTTACCCGCGAGGTCGTTGACCTGGTAGCCCTCGGTGGTGATGGAGCGGCCATCGCACTTGAAGGAGCCGTTCGGGTAGAACGTGTTGGCCGACCCCACGGTCTCGTAGGCCGAGTGTCCTTCCTTGAACCACTGCAGGAGGGTGAACACCTTGAAGGTCGAGCCCACCTGGAAGTTACCGTCGGCCGAGTAGTTTGCCATGGTCTGGCCGCTCTCGATGCCGTAGGTCGTGTTCTGGGCCATCGCGAGCACCTTGCCGGTGCGCGGGTCCAGCGACACGAGCGCGTCGTTCAGGCCGGAGGCGTCGCCCACGGGGATCGCGTTCGTCAACGAGGCGTAGGCCGCGTCCTGCTTCGCGGTGTCCAGCGTCGTACGGATCGTGATGCCCTGGGTCTTGAGCAGGCGCTCGCGCTCGATGCGCGTCGCGCCGAATGTCGGGTCCTCCAGGAATTGGGACAGGACGTAGTCGCAGAAGTATGCCTTCGAGGAGTCGGCGCCCGAGCAGCCCTCCGAGGATACCGTCGGGTGCAGCATCGAATCGACCGACGTTGCGATGCCCTCGTCGTACTCTTCCTGCGTGATGACGCCCTGGTCAAGCATCGTTGCCAGGACCGTGTCGCGGCGTTCCTGGGCGGCCTCGGGGTGCGTCAGCGGATCGTACTGGACGGGGGACTGAACGAGGCCCGCGAGGAGCGCGGACTCAAGATAGTTCAGCTCCGACGCCGACTTGGAGAAGTAGCGCTGCGAGGCGGCCTCGACACCGTAGGTGATGGGGCCGAAGGGGGCGATGTTGAGGTAACCCGTGAGGATTTCGTCCTTCGACTGGGTCTTCTCCAATGCCAGCGCGTACTTGATTTCGCGCAGCTTGCGCTCAGTGGTCTGCTCGGTCGCTGCGCTCACCTGGTCCGCGTCGCCCTCGAGGTAGCCGCGCTCTGCCAGCGAGTTACGCACGTACTGCTGGGTGATCGTCGAAGCGCCCTGGCGGCCGCTATCGCCCAGGTTCGTCACGAGCGCACGAGCGATACCCGTGGCATCGACACCGTTGTGCTCGTAGAAGCGCTTATCTTCGATCGCGACGATTGCCTTCTTCATAACGTCAGCGATGTTGGCACTGGGCACAACGATGCGCTGCTTGTCGTAGAAGTGGGCGATCACGGCGCCGGAAGAATCCAGCAGCTGCGATTCCTCAGCCGGAGCGACCGTCTGCAGATCACCGGGGAGCTCGTTGAAGACGGAGGGAACCGACTTGGCAACGAGCGCGGTGGGGCCGGCAATGGGGACGAGCATGCCTGCTCCGACGACACCCATGAGCGCGGACACGCTCAGGAATGCCATCAGCAGCGCGAGCAGCTGGGCCGGTCGGACAGCACGAGAGTGAGAGTACGACATATTCCTAGCTTACGTGGCGGCGTGCTCATCTGGCGTTTGGCGACGCGTGAGAATTGCCTGATGGGTCACGCCTGATGGCTGCAATCGTGGTCGCAGCGTTTGCACCCACAATCGTATGTGTGTATGGTCACAAGCAGGGCTCGTAATACAGTGAAGTGGAGTTCCACGATGTCAACGCAAGGCGACGACCAAAGCTGGGTCGCCCGCGCGCTCTGCGCGTCCATCGAACCGGACGTGCTGTTCGTGCAGGGTGCGTCCCAGCGTCAGGTTCGTATGCGCTGCTATGAATGCGAGGTTCGCCTCGAATGCCTCGCCGACGCTCTCGAATCCGAGGCGAATTACGGCGTGTGGGGTGGCCTGACTGAACGGGAACGCCGCGCGATCCTGCGCCACTATCCGCACGCGGACAATTGGTTGGAGTGGCTACGCACTTCTGACGAGCCGCTCGCCCGCGAGCTGCGCAGCCCACATGTCCCAAAGGTACTGTCCTTCGTGCGCCCTCAGATGGCGGGCGGGTAGGATGGAGCCATGACTAAATGGGAATACTCCACGATTCCGCTGCTCACGCATGCGACGAAAGCAATCCTCGACCAGTGGGGCGCCGACGGGTGGGAACTCGTCCAGGTGATCCCCGGCCCCACGGGCTCCGAGAACCTGGTGGCCTACCTCAAGCGTCCGATTGAGGAAACGCCCGCCGTTCAGAACTGACGCGCAGCAGCTCTGCGCATCAACGAGGCCGTGGTCCCTCGTGCGGAAATCGCACGAGGGACCATGGCCTCGTTCATATCGTCAAGCAAAAGGTTGGGCCCGACACCGCGAGGTGTCGGGCCCAACCCTGTGTAGGCTGCGGTCAGCGAGCGCGACGCGCCAGGCGATCGACGTCGAGGAGGGTCACGGCGCGACCTTCCAGACGGATCCAGCCGCGCGACACGAAGTCGGCCAGAGACTTGTTCACGGTCTCACGGGAGGCGCCGACCAGCTGGGCGAGCTCTTCCTGCGTGAGGTCGTGGGGGACGTGGACGCCCTTGTCGGTCGCGGTGCCGAAGCGGTCTGCAAGGTCCAGGAGGGCCTTGGCGACGCGGCCGGGAACGTCGGAGAACACGAGATCCGAGAGGGACTCGTTGGTGCGGCGCAGGCGCTGCGCAAGGGCGCGCAGCATGTGCTTGGCCAGGGTGGGGTTGGTGTCGAGCACGTGCATGAGATCCTCGTGCTCGAGGTAGAGGAGGGACGCCGGGGAAACGGCGGTTGCGGTGGTCGAGCGCGGGCCCGGATCGAAGAGCGTGAGCTCACCGATGATCTCTCCGGGGCCCAGGACTGCGAGCAGAGACTCGCGGCCGTCGCTGGACGTGTGGCCGAGCTTCACCTTGCCCTCGGTCACGATGTACAGGCGATCGCCGAGATCGCCTTCGTCGAAGAGAGTCTCTCCGCGACGCAGGGTCGTATGACCCATCTTCTGCTGGAGGGACACCTGCTGTGCATCATCAAGGCCACCGAACAGCGGCACCTGGCTGATGAAGTTTCCGTCACCGATCATGGTGCGGAGCTCCTTCCGCTCGTGCCCGATTGCTCGGGCGTTTCGATTTGGATTGCGCAGTGGATCCCATACGTAATACCACTCACGAGGAGGTACCGCGCATCACACCATTATGCCCTATCTATCAGGTGAAATGGGCTTCATTTCGTGTTTTGTGTGAGCTGTCTAATGAAAAATGCACTAGTTGGCGTGTGCTACCACGTGTGCTGACAGAGCCTCGGCAACCGCCTGCGGTGCTTCTTCGGGGAGGAAGTGTCCGGCCTCGCGAATGACAATCTGGGTCAGCGGCGCATCCACGAACTGGGCGTCCGCCGCGTGATCCAGCGCAGACCAGGCGCCGTCGTCGCGTCCCACCAGGGACAGGACGGGCACGCGCACCGGCTCGGCGAGGAGGCGACGCTCCTCGCGCGAGATCTTGCGGGCGGCGCTCAGGCCGCGCAGGGCCGTGTGTGCGGCAAAAGGTCGGCGCAGCGCAGCGCGGTACGTGCCCGATTGAGAGACGAGGCCGTCCACGTTCCCGGGCGATGCCCACGCGCGGAACACGGTCGTCACGAGGGAGCCAGATCGCAGTGCGCGCTCGCGCCCGGTGGGCAGCGCGAGGCGCCCCTGCAGGACGCGGCCACCCGCCCAGGGTGCGCGGCCGATGACGGGCTGGACGCCGAGCGGGTGGGGAGCGGACAGGACCGCGATAGAACGCAGCTCAAGGGGTGCCAGGGCACCGATCATCCACGCGACCGTGCCACCGATCCCGATGCCGGCCACGGAGAACGAGGCCACGCCGAGGGCGCGCACAACGCCGATCACGTCGTTCGCCATCTGCTGGAGATCGCAGTCTCCGCGTGTCAGGTCGGAGGTTCCGAAGCCTCGCAAATCGAGGGCGAACACGCGAGATGTGGACTCAGCGAGGGTGGGAAGCACGTCGCGCCATGCCCACCAGTGCTCCGGGAAGCCGTGCAGGAGGACGAGGGCATGATCCATACCCTCGCCCATGTCGGCGACGTGAAATGCGGCGCCGCCAGCGCTCACGTGCCGGTGGGTCCAGGGACCCTCAAGCTCGATCGCGCTGGCGGGAATCAAGGTCTTCACTTGCGGGCCGCGTCCTTTGCTGCCTTCTTGCGGGCGCGCTTGGAGTAGAAGGCGCCCGCCGGATTGATGGCTTCAATCGAGGTGCGCAGGGCCTCCTCCTCGCGGCCGGTGCGGCGCGCCGAGTGCGACACGTACGCCAGGCCCAGGAGCGCGATGCCCAGCAGGGCGAAGCGACCCGAGTAACCGGAGGCCTGCAGGTGGTGCGACAGGTTCGCGCCCAGGGAGCCCGTGTTGGTCAGCGCGGTGAGCGCGGACAACACCGACGCGCCCGTCATGCCGGGGGCCATGATCCACGGAAGGCCAACGACCAGAGTGACCAGGCCCATCAGCCACGCACCGAGCGAGGAGCGGCGCGCCGTCACAAACAGGATCGCGGAGATAAGGGTCGCGCCGAGGAGCTCGCCCAGCGCAACGATGGATGCGACGCCCGTGTACATGGGGGCGGCGTCCGCCAGAGTCATGCGCGCTCCCGCGTCGGCGGCCAGGTACCAGCCGGCGGGCACGAGCAGGAGGAACAGCAGGAAGGACAGCCAGTGCGCGCCCGTGCGCGAGGGCATCTCCGTGACCTCGGGGGCGGCGGAGAAGAGCTCGTCGTCCAGTCGCGGGGACTCGGACTTGTCGCCGCGCGCGGCGGTCGACGCGATCGCGGCCAGGGTTGCGGCCTCGCTGTCGTTGTCGCCCTCGCCCAGCAGGGAGCGGCGGCGCGGGCGAGCCTCCTCGGCGGCGTCCTGGTCCTCAAAGGAGTACGAGGCCTGGGCGTCCTGGGTGGGCAACTGGGTCGTCGGCTCGGTGAAGGGGGCGGCTTCCTCGGTGGGCAGGTCGAGCTCGGCGAAGGGATCCTCGGCCTCGTCCGAGGAGGCCGTCTCGTCCTGCTCGACAGGCGTGAGCGCCGGGATCGACGGAGAGGTGGCATCGTCGTCATCGCCGAAAATCATTGAGCGACGCGAGGTCAGTGTGTGCTCGGCGGCGGCGCCGCCGACGGCTGATTCCTCCGCCTCGTGAGCCGCATTAGCCTCGTCGGTAGCCGGTTCGTCGGTAGAATCGTCGGCTTCGGCACCTTCCTCGGCCTTCTCAGCGGCGTCGTCCGTGCTCAGACCCATCGCCGCGGCAGCCTGCGCGGGCGTCATGACGGGCGCCAGCGTGGGCTCGGGATCGTCGACGGTCTCCACCTCGTCGGACGCATCCTCGGTCTGCTCGGCCTCGGGAGCGGCATCCTGCGAAGAGGCGTTCTCCTCGTCGACCTGCTCGGACGCGGGTTCTTCGTTGGCGGGGGCGTTGTCCTCGGCGGGCTCCTCCTGCTGATCGGCGACCTCTTCGGACACCGTGTCCGCGGAGTCGTCGGAAGAAACCTCGGCCGTGTCCTCGGCCTCATCCGTCGGGGATACGATCGGAAGGTCACCCTCCGGGGCAGTGACGACGGGCAGCTCACCCGTCGAGATCTTGTCCTCGATCGTGGGCTTGAGTGGGGCAGCAGCCGGAACGCGTCCCGTCAGTCCTCCGATTGCGACCGCCTCGATCTCACCCGTGTGGATGGGCTCGCTGGACTCGCCGATGATCGCCGACGCGTCGGAATCTTCGCCCGGCAGCTCGATCTCTTCACCGGTTAGTACCACGTTCTCGCGGTCCTCCTCGGCGCGGTCGCGCTGGACGTCAAACTCGTTCTCGGACATGCTTCCTCCTTATATCTGCCCACATATTACGGTCCGCATGCGCGCTTGCGCGCATTAGCCCTCGGCAGGCCCCTCATTCGCCGATGCGTCGTGCGACGCATCCAGGCTCTTCAGGGCGCGCACCCGCGCCCACAGCACGCCCATCGACGCGCATCCCGTCGCCATGCCGAGGGCGGCCAGGGGCGGAGAGGCGAGCGCGAACTTCGTCATGATCGAGGGGCCGGGAACGATCACGTTTCCCGTCAGCGACGCCCACACCGGCAGAATCACGTAGCTTGGCAGCACGAGGATGGTCCACGTGGCGATCTGAGTGCCCGTGATCGACCAGCGCGCGCTCACCACCAACAGGGCGAAAGCCAGGCCTGCCCCGAGGGCCAGCAACGGCATGAGCGTGTGCCCCTCGAGCACGCCCTCGAGCCCCATCGCGGCAACGTTCGTCGAATCAGAAGGCGCGGCGGCCACCATCAGCACACCGGCGGCGACAGACGCCGGCAGCGCGACCGTTGTGCCAAACGCGTGACGGTGTACGCGGGCGAGCGGCATGCGTGTGTCCTTGCCCGCGCGCACCCGCACCGACTTAATCGTCAGCGCGCACGCGCCCAGCATGAGTGAGAGGCACACCGGGTAGAGGCACCACAGGACACCGGCGAACATGTCCTCGGCGCCCACCGAGGACTTCATGAGCAGCGGCAGACGCGCCACTCCCAGGAACTGCGCGGCCCCCACGACGAGTGACCACACGAATGTGACGACCATGCCGGCGCTCGACTCCTCGCAGTTCAAGGCGATCAGCGCGATCAGCATCGACGCCAAGGCCATGCCGATGAGGCCCTCCACTGAGGCCAGGGGCTGCCCGACCGAAGCCAAGGCCTGCACGTCGACCATCGATGAACCCAGAAACACCAGGGCAACCGGCGCGAAAATAAAAGCGAACAACCCCGAGCGCAGGCGCGCGGAGAAGTTTCGATGCTGCAAAAGCGTCATGCCCCTAGTGTAGAGGGGTGAGTATCGAAGCCCTCGTCGACCCCGCGCCGGCCGTGCTGCAGGCGGCAGCCGCCCGCCCCGACGTCGCATCCGCCATGGACGAGGCGCACGCGGCGCTCGCCGACCTGCGTTTCAGTGAGGGGCTGCGCCGAGGCTGGGAGGAAGCACGCGCGGAGGCAGCCGTGCGCGAAGCCGCCGCCCTGTCCATCATCGAGGGTGCTCGCACGAGCGTCGACGATGTGCGCGCCCTGTCTATGGCTGACGATGGGGGAGCGGGCTCGGACCCGGGAGCCGCGCTGGCGCTGGGGATCTGGCGCTCGCAGTGGAACCTGGCCTCGCGCTTCCCTGCTCTCAACACACGTTCTCAAGGGGGCGTTCGTGTCGCTCCCACGCCCATGCCCGCGCTGATCGCGGGGCTGCATAGGGATGCCTGTTCCGGCCTGGTCGCCTCAGGCCTCGTCGAGTCCCGCACGGTTGCAGTCCCCACCGATCCCGCCCTGCTCGCATCCGCCCTCGCCTACACGCGCGCCGATGCGCCCGGCCTCGCCGTCGCCGCCGCCCTGACCGCCCACTTCCGTTTCCGGCGCGTCTTCGATCCGGCCTCGTCCGTCGTGGGGGGCGGACTGGCGCGGTGGATCCTCGTCACCCGAGGCGTTGACCCGACCGGCGTGTGCGTGCCGAGCGCCTACGACGCGCTCGATCCGGCGCGCGCGGGGCGCGAACTCGCCGGGTGGGTGAGCGCCGACGAGGCCGGCCTGGCCCGGTGGATCATCCACTACTGCGTGGGAGTCGTTTACGGCGCCAAAGTGGGGCGCGACGTCGCCCGCCACGTGCAGGCGGGCCGTCTCTCCTAAGGCTGTTTCTCAGCGGCGCAGCAGCATGCAGGCCGCCGCGCCCACGGCGACGCCGGCGATGAAAGGCACCGCGACCTTCGCGGGCGTGGGAACCTCGCGCGGCAGGACGCGCACCGTGGACGTGAACGTGAGGGTTGGCCAGCCTTCGCGCTGCGCCATCTCGCGCAGGGCGCGGTCCGGGTTGACTGCGTAGGGGTGGCCGACGAGGCGCAGGAGCGGCGCGTCCGACACCGAATCCGAGTAAGCCGAACACTCCGACAGGTCCCATCCGCGTGCGCGAGCCAGGGCCTCGCAGGCATCCGCCTTGCCCTGCGCCTGGTTGAAGTGCGTGATCTCGCCCGTGAAGCACCCGTCGTCGTCGACCGCCGCGCGCGAGGCGAGGACCTCGTCAGCCCCCAGCATCTGCGCGATCGGGCGCACCACCTGCTCGACCGACGCCGACGCGATGACGACGACGTCGCCCGCCCGCTTGTGCTGCTCGATGCGCGCGAGCGCCTGCGCGTAGCAGACGGGCTGAATCGTGCGCTCAAGCGCGTCCTCGACCGTGGCCTCGAGGAACGCGGCATTCCATCCGCGCCCCATGCGCCCCAGTGCCTGCGCCATCTGTTCCATGCGCGACTCGTCGGCGCCCGCGAGCAGGTATGGCAGCTGCACGAGGACGGAGGTGAGCGCGGTGCGACGGTTCATGAGGCCCGCCTCGATGAACGGACCGGACAGGGCCACGTTCGAGGACGTGTCCAGAATCGTCTTATCCAGGTCGAAAAAGGCCGCGCGTACCATGGCGTCTACTCCAGCGTTGGCTCAATCCACAGGGGTCCTCCATCGGATCCCTTCTGTGCACAGGGTGGCATTTTGGGTCCATGTTGTCCACAGGGGCGCGCCTGGGTGTGGACCGGTGGGGTACTCGAGGCGCATCGTGGCTGCATGACTACCCACGATACCGAGGATCCGAGCCTCGTCGCCCTCGTTGGCCTGACCCCGCCGGACCTGGAGTACGCCCGTGACGCGGTGGAGCTCGCGGGGGCGCGCGTGTCGTCGAACCCGGCGCACGCCTCGTTAGTCCTGGCCTCACCGGGCGCGCCCGTGCCCCCGGGTGCCCCATGCGTGCGCGTCGGGGATGGGGGACAGGTGAGTCTACCCGTGGATACGGCCCTCCTCGTCTCTCTGATCGCCGAGGCCGGTCGCCGGTCGGGCAGGGTGGGCGCGGTGTGGGTGGTCGCCGGGACCGCGGGCGGGGTCGGCGTTACCAGCGTTGTGCGGCTCCTGGCCCGTGAGTGTGGGCGTCGTCGAGGTGCCCGCGAGCGTTTGTGGCGTAGGCGTGCGGATCGTGAACGCGGGGATGCGCGGGAGGTCATCGTTGTCGATGCCTCCGGGTCCGTACCCGGGTTCGCGCGAGCCTGCGAGCACGATGCGCCCGGCGTGCGCTGGGCCGACCTCGATGCGGGCGAGGACTCCTATCTGCCGTCGCTGCGCGATCACCTGCCCACTGTGGGCGGAGTGCGTGCCCTCGTCGGCGATGCACGCGGCGGGGCCGGCGCGGACGACCCGCGGGTGGTGGCTGCCTGTCGATCACTACGCGCGTCCCTCATCGTGGACGCGGGACGATGGGACGCGCGAGCTGCTCGCTGTGCGTCCGTCATTCATGCCGACGCTCTCGTCCTGCTCACGCGCGCGGACCTGGAGGGCGCGTCGGCGATGGCCGCGAGCCTCGCATCCCATCCGCCTCCCTGTCCCGCGATCACGCTTGTGTCAACAGGTCGTGGGAGGCGTAGCTCGGGGCTGCATGCGTGCGCACCCCGGCCGATTCTGCGCGCCCCCACGCACCCGGGCCGGGACCTGCGTGCCCTGCGACGGGCTCTCGCATCCCTCTCTCCGGCGCGCTCTCGCGAGCGCCCCCTCGATCACGGTGACGCGCCGTATCTGGAGGTGGCCCATGCCTAACGCCTTGATGCTGCTCGCGCGCGGCGCGCCGCCCGCCCGCGCGACCGCCGACGCGTCGCGACCCGGGTGTGGTGCACGCGAAGCCGCTGGCACGCTCGAGATGCTGCGCGCACGCCAAAAGGGCATGGACCCAGCCCTCT
>NZ_ALCB01000139.1:0-612 GCF_000282935.1 Actinomyces sp. ICM39 | reverse complement strand
GCTACTCCCCCCATCGAATACGAACTACACCAATCGGCCTGGACAACAACCGCATAAACAAACTGTCAACGACTTGCGCACACCTCCCAGACCCCAATAGAGAGCACCCGAACGGATGCACTCTCCACACGCGGATAGGTTGTGCCGATGCGGATAGGTTATCGCCACGCGGATAGGTTAATAAGCTATCCACATGCTCATAACCTATCCATATCGCAATAACCTATCCGCGTACGCAGCCGGTTTGGTCGATAGGTAGAGCAGACAAGGTCCGGAAAGCCCCGCGGGGTACCGGCAGCCAGCAGCAAGACCAGCCCTAGGCAAAAGTCGCATGCAATTCGATTGGGTGAAGTTTCAACAACGTCTGGAAACGTTGCAATTCCAACGTTGTGGATTCAAGGTTTGAAACAGTCGTGGGGGAATTGCATGCGAAATTGGGTGTCGGTGCAGGAATGGTATGCGTGATGGCTGGGTGTGGGGCCTGGTCGCGGTGCCGATGGGTGGCGGCAGAACCAGGGCAGGTAGGACACAGACAACAAGCCCCGACCGATGGGAGGCCACCGCGGGGCCAGGCCGCGGTGCCGGTGGGCGGCGGCAGGGCCAGGGCGGGCC
>NZ_ALCB01000138.1:0-4091 GCF_000282935.1 Actinomyces sp. ICM39 | reverse complement strand
CACATCTCTTTTCGACAGCGCCACACACATCAACGCAGCTCAGCGACGCACTGCGCACCCGCATTGACGCGGAACACACTTTCATCTCAAAACAGCACCGCGGGTTTGATACGGCAGACAAATTCAGAGACCGATGCGCCATTTGCCCATTCTTTACCCTATGATGGGACCATAGTCGGCCTCGCCCGCGAGGCACCGCCAGGGATCGGAACCTCCCCTCCCACGACACGAACACTAAAGGATTGTCCATGCTCCGCTACATCGGACGGCGACTCCTCCAGACCATCCCGGTCTTCTTCGGAGCCACCTTTCTGATCTTCGCGATGGTCTACCTGATGCCAGGTGACCCCGTCGCCGCACTCGGTGGCGACCGCGGCCTCTCCGAGGCCGCCGCCGCGCAGATCCGCGCCCAGTACAACCTGGACAAGCCCTTCTGGATGCAGTACCTGCTGTACCTCAAGGGAGTCTTCACACTCGACTTCGGCACCGCGTTCAACGGCCAGAAGGTTACGTCCATCATGGCGACCGCCTTCCCGACGACCGCGAAGCTCGCCATCTACGCCCTCGCCATCGAGACCATCCTGGGCATCAGCCTGGGCGTCATCGCGGGCATGCGCCGCGGCAAGTGGTTTGACTCCACCATCCTCGTGGTCTCCCTCCTGCTGATCTCGGTCCCCACCTTCGTGCTCGGCTTCGTCCTCCAGTACGTCCTGGGCGTTCAGCTCGCGATCCTGCCGACCACGGCCTCGGCCTCCGTCGACATTAAGAGCCTCACCATGCCAGCCATGGTGCTCGGCGGTGTCTCCCTGGCCTACGTCATCCGACTGACCCGCCAGTCCGTCTCCGAGAACGTCTCTGCGGACTACGTGCGCACCGCGCGCGCCAAGGGCCTCTCCGGCGGCGTCGTCATGACGCGCCACATCCTGCGCAACTCCCTCATCCCCGTCGCCACGTTCATCGGCGGCGACCTCGGCGCCCTCATGGGCGGCGCGATCATCACCGAGGGTATCTTCAACATCCACGGCGTCGGCGGCACCCTGTGGAACGCCATCATCAAGGGCGAACCCCAGACCGTCGTGTCGGTGACAACAGTGCTCGTGCTGGTCTACATCATCGCGAACCTAATCGTCGACCTCCTGTACGCCGTGCTCGACCCGAGGATCCGCTATGAGTGACCAGATTCCTTCCGCCAACATCACCCGCACCCGCGCGGGCCAGGACCACTACGTCTCCGACATCGACGAAACCGGCCTCGGCGCCGTCGACGCGGTCGCCGACGAGGGTGCCCCCTCGTCCATGTGGGGCGAGGCCTGGAAGCGCCTGCGCCGCCGCCCGACCTTCTGGATCGCCGCGTTCATTATCACGCTCGCCGCGCTCCTCGCGCTCTTCCCGTCGCTCTTCACCGCGACCGACCCGAAGTTCTGCGAGCTCTCCTCGTCGCTGGCTGGCCCCTCCGCCGGACACCCCTTCGGCTTCGACAAGCAGGGCTGCGACATCTACGCCCGCGTCGTCTACGGCGCCCGCGCATCCGTGTCCGTCGGCATCCTCACGACCATCGCGGTCGTGCTAATCGGCGGCACCGTCGGCGCACTCGCCGGCTACTTCGGCGGCTGGTTCGACGCCCTCCTCTCGCGCGTCACCGACGTATTCTTCGCGATCCCGCTGCTCCTCGCCGCGATCGTGTTCATGCAGATGTTCAAGGGCTCGCGCTCCATCATGATGGTCGTCATCGTCCTGTCCATGTTCGGCTGGACCTCCATCGCGCGCATCACCCGCGGTTCGGTCCTGTCCGCCAAGAACGAAGAGTTCGTAACCGCGGCCCGCGCGACCGGCGCTTCCCGCGCGCGCATCCTGCTGAGCCACATCATCCCGAACTCGATGGCCCCGATCATCGTGTACGCGACCGTCGCGCTGGGCACCTTCATCGTGTCCGAGGCCTCCCTGTCCTTCATGGGCATCGGCCTGCCGACGTCGGTCGTCTCCTGGGGTGCTGACATCTCGTCCGCTCAGACGTCCCTGCGCACCAACCCCATGGTCCTGTTCTACCCGGGCGCGGCCCTGGCCCTAACCGTCCTCAGCTTCATCATGATGGGCGACGCCGTGCGCGAAGCCCTCGACCCGAAGGCACGCAAGTGAGCGAAACGAACACCCCCCAGCTCTCCGAGAAGGAGATGGAAGAGATCGTCGAACGAGCCGTCGCCCCCAGCGCGGCCCCGGCCTCGTCCGACATCCACCCGGACGACGCGCAGCCCCTGCTCAAGATCACGGACCTGGAGGTAACCTTTACCTCCTCGACCGGCGTCGTCCCCGCCGTGCGCGGCGCGAACCTGACGATCTACCCCGGCCAGACCGTCGCCATCGTCGGCGAGTCCGGCTCCGGTAAGTCCACGACCGCCGCCGCCGTCATCGGCCTGCTGCCCGGCACCGGCAAGGTCGCGGGCGGAAAGATCGAGTTCGACGGCCGCGACATCACCCACCTGACCAACAAGCAGTGGGTGGAGCTGCGCGGATCCGGCATCGGCCTCGTCCCCCAGGACCCGATGAGTAACCTCAACCCCGTGCTCCGCGTGGGCAAGCAGGTCAAGGAGGCCCTCCTCGCGAACAACGTCGTGCCCCGCTCCGAGGCCGGCCAGCGCGTCACCGCCCTCCTCGAGGAAGCCGGCCTGCCCGACGCGGAACGCCGCGCCAAGCAGTACCCGCACGAGTTCTCCGGCGGCATGCGCCAGCGCGCCCTCATCGCCATCGGCATGGCCGCGCACCCCAAGCTGCTGATCGCCGACGAGCCGACCTCCGCCCTGGACGTCACCGTCCAGCGCCGCATCCTCGACCACCTCGGCAAGCTCACCTCCGAGATGGGCACCGCCGTCCTGTTCATTACGCACGACCTCGGCCTGGCCGCCGAGCGCGCCGAGCAGCTCGTCGTCATGCACCGCGGCCGCATCGTCGAATCCGGCCCCGCCCTGGAGATCCTCCAGCACCCCCAGCACCCCTACACGAAGCGCCTCGTGTCCGCCGCGCCCTCCCTGGCCTCGGCGCGCATCGAGTCCGCCCACAAGCAGGGCATCAAGGTCACCGACGAGGAGCTCGTCGGCGCCGGCAAGGGTTCGACCTCCACGGACGCCATCATCCGCGTCGAAAACCTCACCAAGGAATTCGACATCCGCGGCGCCAAGAAGGGCCAGGACACCTTCCTGGCCGTCGACGACGTGTCCTTCGAGCTGCGTCGCGGCACGACCCTCGCGGTCGTCGGTGAGTCCGGCTCCGGCAAGTCCACCGCCGCGAACATGGTGCTCCAGCTCCTCAAGCCCACCAAGGGCAAGGTCTACTTTGACGGTGAGGACACCTCGCAGATGAGCGAGGCGGAGCTCTTCCGCCTGCGTCGCCGCCTCCAGGCCGTGTTCCAGAACCCCTACGGTTCGCTGGATCCCATGTTCTCGATCTACCGACTGATCGAGGAACCCCTGAAGATCCACGGCTACGGCACCCTGGAGTACGCGCGCGCCGAAATCAAGCGCGCCGAGGCCACGGGCCGCGAGCCCGAGGAGTGGATGCGCGTCCTCGTCGAGGCCGCGGAGGCGAAGCGTTCGCTGACGGCCGCCGAGAAGCGCGAGTTCAACCCGAAGAAGCTGCGCATCGCGCGCGCTTCCGAGCTGCTCGACATGGTGGCCCTGCCGCGTAGCGCCATGCGCCGCTACCCGAACGAGCTCTCCGGCGGCCAGCGCCAGCGCGTGGCCGTGGCCCGCGCCCTCGCGCTCAACCCGGAGGTCATCGTCCTGGACGAGGCCGTGTCCGCCCTCGACGTGCTGGTGCAGAACCAGATCCTGTACCTGCTCAACGACCTGCAGGCGCAGCTGGGCCTGTCCTACCTGTTCATCACGCACGACTTGGCCGTTGTCCGCCAGATCGCCGACGACGTGATCGTTATGGAGAAGGGCAAGCTCGTCGAGGCCAACTCGACGGACGAGCTGTTCAACAACCCGGTCCAGGACTACACGCGCGAGCTGATCGAGGCCGTCCCCGGCCGCAACATCCAGCTCAACCTGTGAGCCACTGACACACGTGAGGGGCCCGAGGCGCTGCGGCGCTTCGGG
>NZ_ALCB01000137.1:0-28994 GCF_000282935.1 Actinomyces sp. ICM39 | reverse complement strand
GGCACATTCGTGCCGACCCGCCCCGTCCTATGCTCGCAGTACCCGTTTAGTTGTGGGGGAGCGCCGGGCACGCGACGCCCGTGCGTGCGTGGCACTCGTAGCCGCCCGGGTTCTTGAAGAGGTACTGCTGGTGGTAGTCCTCCGCGTACCAGAAGCGCGCGGTGGAGTCCCCGTCGGGTGCGGCAGAAATGTCGGTCTGGATCGGGCCGAATCCCCGTTCGGTGAGCACCTCCTGGTAGGCCGCTCGCAGAGCCGTCGCGTCGTGCAGTTGGCTCTCAGTGGTCGTCCAGATCGCAGAGCGGTACTGGTCGCCGATGTCGTTGCCCTGGCCGCCCACCTGCGTGGGATCGTGGATCTCAAAGAAGAGCCGAACCAGGTCAGCAGCGCTGGTGAGCGCGGTATCGAAGACGACGCGCACGGTCTCCGCGTGACCCGTCGAATGTGAGCACACCTGCTCGTACGTCGGGTTGGGCGAATGCCCGCCCATGTAGCCCGTCGCCGTGGTGACGACGCCGGGCGTATTCCACAGGGCCTTCTCGACGCCCCAGAAACACCCAGCGGCCAGGTAGATGACCTCCTGGCCTGTCCCGGCCTCGGCCCTCATGTTCGAACCAAGGACCGCGTGCGTTGTGGGATGAACATCCGTCTGCGCGAGCGTGAAGATATTTCTCATATCTGACAGTATGCGCTTCGTGTGCGTACATGGCGCGGTGCGCGGACGGAAATGGGGGAGTGGGCGGGTATGCTTAGGGAAGAATGAAAAGGAGGGACCGTGGCCGATACTCAGGAACAGCCGCGCTGGAAGCTATCCGACCTCATGGGCAGGCTTTCTGCGGCGCTGCCCGCGAAGCACACTGGCGAACCTACCCCCGCACCCGTCATGGTGTCGGTGCGCGAGGAGCACGAAGACGAGCGCGATGTCGCCGTGGCCGTCCCGCGTACCCTGCGCGTGGCTGCGGCGTTCTCGTGGCGCACTCTGGTCGTCGCTGGCCTGGTCATGGCGGTGCTGTGGGGCATTGCGCGCCTGACGATCGTCATCATGCCCGTCGCGATCGCGCTGACGGTGACGGTCCTCCTCGAACCCCTCGTGTCGTGGATGCGCAGGCGCCTGCACTTCCCTTCGTCTCTGGCAGCGACCGTCGGCCTGCTCGTCTTCTTTGCGGCTGTCGCCGGTGCGCTCAGCCAGGCCGCCGCCGAACTCATCCAGCAGGTCCCGCAGTTGGCCACGCAGGCCGCGGATGGTTTCCGTGCCCTGCTCGACGCGATCCTGCACAATGAATTCCTGCAGAACGGCCCCCTCAAGATCGACACGACCGTCCTGACCGCCGCGGCCGAGCAGCTGCGTTCCGAGCTGGTCAGCTGGCTCAACACCAACAAGGAGACGCTGGCGACAGGGGCCCTCAGCATCACCTCGTCAGTGGGCACGCTGGCCACCTCCGGCCTGACGATGCTCTTCTGTCTGTTCTTCTTCCTGAAAGAGGGCCGCTCGATCTGGCTGTGGTGCGTGCGTCTGCTGCCCGCCCCCGCTCGTGTCCCCGTTCATGAGAGCGCGATCCGCGGCTGGGCGACCTTCGGCTCCTATGTCCGTACGCAGATCCAGGTGGCGGCCATCGACGCGATCGGCATCGCGCTGGGAGCCTTCTTCCTGGGCGTACCCCTGGCTATTCCGATCGGCGTCATCACGTTCTTTGCGGCATTCGTGCCGATTCTGGGTGCCCTGACATCGGGTGTCATCGCGGTGCTGGTGGCGGCCGTGAACGGCGGCCTGACGAAGGCCATCATCATGCTGGTGATCATCCTGGTCGTCCAGCAGGTTGAATCCAATATTCTGCAGCCCTTCATGATGTCGAACGCGGTGTCCCTGCACCCCGTCGCCGTCATGCTCGTCATCACCGCGGGTTCCGCGATCGCTGGCATCGCTGGTGCGGTCTTCTCGGTGCCGATTGCGGCGTTCATCAACGCGACCGTCATGTACCTGCATGGCTACGACCCCTTGCCCGAGCTCGCGACCGCGTCGGATCGCCCGGGTGGTCCTCCCGGCGCCCTTGAGGAGGAGATCGCAGCCTCCTACGCCGGTAAGCCCGACACGCGTCCCTACGTGGCTCGTGAGGAGTCGAACGAGGACGAGGTTGTTGCGTCCGTGGATCTTCACGTCGAGGCCCGCGTCGAGTCGGAGGGCGACGCCGACCGGGAGGAAGCATCGGCTGATGAGAAGCAGAAGCCGGGGGAGCCTCCGACACCCGACGAGGAGGCCTAAGGCTTCCTTAGCCGCATACGCAAGAAGCGGGTCCCACCGGTCGGTGGGACCCGCTTCGCGTTGATCGAGGGGCGAGGTCGCGTGGGCCTCGCCGACTCTGGACTCAGCCTTCGAAGGGCTTGGCGTCGAGGATCTCGACCTCGATCATGCGGCCCGTGGGGGCCTCGAAGGAGAGCTTGTCGCCGGCCTTGTGGCCGATGACGGCGGCGCCCAGGGGAGCCTGTGCGGAGAAGACCTGAATGCCCAGGTCGCCGCCGGCGTCGCGCGAACCAAGCAGGAACTTCTGCTCGCGGCCCGCAACCAGGGCGGTGACGACCATGCCGGGCTCGACGATGCCGTCGTCGGCGGGGGTCTCGCCCACCTCGGCGTGCTCCAGCATTTCCTGGAGGGCCTGGATGCGGGTCTCGTTCATGGACTGCTCGTTGCGCGCGGCGTGGTAGCCGCCGTTCTCGCGCAGGTCGCCTTCCTGGCGGGCGGCATCGATGAGGCGCGCGATCTCGACGCGCTTGACCTCGACGCGCTCCTTCAGCTCGTTTGCGAGCAGGTCGTACTGGGCCTGCGTGAGCCACTGTGTGTCAGCCATGGTTCCTCCAATGACGTGTCAGTAATCGAGCGCCGACACACGGGTGCCGACGCGCATGGTGTTGAGTGTAGCAACATTGCGCCTGGCCATGAGTGCAGCCTAGCCGGGCGGCGCGTCAGGAATTCAGGACCGCCAGGTAGACGGCGACGCAGTGGCAGGCCCACGCGGCGACAGTGAAGGCGTGGAAGATCTCGTGGAAGCCGAACCAGGTGGGGGAGGGGTCGGGCTTCTTGGTGCCGTAGACGACCGCGCCGAGCGTGTACAGGACGCCTCCGGCGACGATCAGCCACACGACGATGGGGCCACCGCCCGCCCACAGCTGGGGTAGGTACCAGACCGCGACCCATCCGAGCGCGACGTAGACGAGGGTAGTCAGCCAGCGTGGTGCGGTGGGCCAGAAGAGGTTGAGGAGGATACCGACGACTGCTCCGCCCCAGACGACTGAGAGGAGAACGGTGGCGTCAAAGCGGTCCAGGAGCGCGATTGTGATCGGCGTGTAGGTGCCCGCAATGAGCAGGAAGATGTTGGAGTGGTCGAGGCGCTTCCACATGATTTCCCAGCGCGGGGCCCAGTAGAAGCGGTGGTAGGCGGCCGAGACCCCGAAGAGGATGAGGGAGCACGCCAGGTAGACGGCGGATCCGATCTTTGTCGGAGTCGTGGGTGCCAGGCAGACGAGGACGATGGACGCGGCCAGGGACAGCGGGGCGGCGCCCAGGTGCAGCCAGCCGCGCAGCTTGGGCTTGATCTGCACGAGCTGGCCCGAGAACCATTCCTTGGGCGTGAGCGATGCGATCTTCATCTGTTCCCCCTGTCAACCTGTCAACATTTCTTACGAGTCCGTAGGTTACTACGCCGTAACTTGTTGCGATAGGCGTGTTCTCGCACTCCGAGAGTACTTGTGTTTCCCTGCCGTCCTACGGCGCGATACCCTTAATGTCATAAGAGTACGCCGCGCCGCAGGGTGCGACAGTAGCAGGAGGGACATCATGGCCCAGTGGAACATGCTCTACGACATGTATGAGCGTCGCCTCAAAGCCGAGCTGTCTGATGCCGCCGTGCCCGCACACATTGGCGTGATCCTGGATGGTAACCGCCGCTGGGCGAAGTCCCTGGGCGCGACCGCCTCGCAGGGACACCGCGCTGGCGCCGGGAAGATCAGCGAGTTCCTCCAGTGGTCCGACGATGCGGGTGTGTCGATCGTGACGCTGTGGCTCCTGTCCACCGATAATCTCTCGCGCGATGCCGGCGAGCTGGGCGAGCTGCTGCGCATCATCTGCGAGGCCGTTTCCCTCCTGGCGGATCAGGGGCGCTGGAAGCTCGCAGTGGTCGGCGACCTGTCCCTGCTGCCCGAGAAGGTGTCCGAGGACCTGCGTGCGTCCGTCGCGCGCACCGCCGACGTGCAGGGAATGACCGTCAATATCGCGGTCGGCTACGGCGGCCGACACGAGATCACCGAGGCCGTGCGCTCCATGATGCGCGAGGCGTCGGCCCAGGGACGTACCCTCGACGAGCTCGCCGACTCCTTCACCGACGCCGACATCACCGCTCACCTGTACACGAAGGATCAGCCCGACCCCGACCTCGTTATCCGAACGTCGGGCGAGCAGCGCCTGTCGGGCTTCATGCTGTGGCAGTCCGTGCACTCCGAGTACTACTTCTGCGAGGTCTACTGGCCGGACTTTCGCCGCGTCGACTTCCTGCGCGCCCTGCGCTCCTACGCGCAGCGCGAGCGTCGCATGGGCAAGTAAGCGCACGTCGAGCGCGCCGACGCGTGCGACGAACGAGGCCGGCCCCGTCGTGGGGACCGGCCTCGTTGTGTGTTTGCGGTGCTTAGGAGAGCTCGTGCGCCCAGGGCGGGTTCGCGCCCTTACGCGAGACGGTCACGTCAGACACGGCGCTCGCGCGGTCGATGATGGCGCGGACCTGCTCCTCGGGCAGGGTGCGCAGTGCCTCGCGTGCGTCGGCGCCTCGCAGGCCCATGCCCCACATGGCGTCGATCATGCCGCCCATGAAAGAGTCACCCGCGCCGACCGTGTCGACAACCTTGACGTCGCTCGTGGTCTTCGTGAAGCGCAGGCCCGAGGCTGTGGCGACGTCGCTGCCGTGCTTGCCGCGCGTGACGACCACGAGGGAGGGGCCCATGCCCAGCCAACGATTCACGACCTTGTCGATCGGCACGCCGCCCGTCAACCACTCGATGTCTTCGTCTGAGACCTTGACGACGTCCGCCAGGGCAATAAAACGCTCGAGGGAGACGAGTGCGACCGCGGGTTCGCCCATGATCGAGGGGCGCGCGTTCGGGTCGAAGAAGATGAGCGCGTGCTCGCGACCCCGTGCCAGCGCGTCGAGGACGGCGGAGGCGCCGGGCTCAATGATCGCGGAAATCGAGCCGGCCTCGATGATCTGCGCGGTCTCTGGAACCTCGATCGGGGCAGTCGGGGCCCACTCGAGGTCGAAGGTGTAGGAGGCTGCTCCGTTTTCGTCGAGGCGCGCCAGGGCCGTCGACGTGTGCGAGGCGCCACGCGAGGCCGGGGTGACGTACACGCCCGAATCGTTCATGTGGAAGTCGATGAGGCGGCCGAGCGTATCCGCGCCGAACCAGGTCGCAAGCGCTACCGGACGGCCGAGGCGCCCCAACGTCAGGGCGACGTTCGCGGGGGAGCCGCCCGGGATCTCGAAGGGGAAGTCGGGTTGCTCGTACGTGACGACGACATCGATGAGCGCCTCGCCGATCGCGAGCACGTGGGGCTGAGATTGCACCGTCATGGCGTCTCCTCACCTGCGTGTGAGCGGATCTACAGAATGTACATTAGCGTGCTTCGGGGGAGGGCGTGGAGGTGCGTCCAGAAAGACGCTCCTGGGCTCCATCCAGGATCTGGGAACAGCGCGCCGCCAGGGCCTCGCCGCGCTCCCACATCGTGAGAGTGTCCTCGAGCGGGGCCTGCCCGCCCTCGAGGGTCTGGACGATGCGCACGAGCTCGTCGCGCGCCTCCTCGTAGCCGAGGGACTGGGGATCGGGGAGCTGGTCGTTCGTGGTCATGTCTGTGTTCCTTTGAGTCTGGGGTTCGTGGGACGAGGCCGGGGCGGGCCCTGCGGGTCAGGCGCCCGTGTCGGGCGCGTCCTCGGGAGGGGCGGGGTTCGTGGCGCCGACGACCTGGGCGACCATGCGGCCCGAGGCCAGGATGCCTTCGATGAGGTCGCCCTTCTTGACCTGGGCCGAGGAGGTGATGAGCGCCCCCGACGGGGTCTTCAGCAGCGCGTAGCCGCGGTCCAGCGTCGCCTGCGGGGACAGGGCCGTCAGGGTCGCGCGTGAACGCGTCAGCTGCTGGCGCTCCGAGGCGAGCCGGCGCTCGATCGCCGATCGCATCGCCGTGACCCGCTGCGTGAGGGCCACGCGGTGCCCCTCGACGATCGCCTCCGGGCCCTGGAGCACCGGGCGCGACGCGATCAGCGTCAGGTTCGAACGCTCCGTCGCCAGGCGCGCCCCCAGCGCCCCGCGCATGCGGGTCAGCGCCTGGGAGATGCCGTCGCACTCGCGGGCGCGGTCCGGCACGATGCGGCGAGCCGCATCCGTCGGGGTCGAGGCGCGGTAGTCGGCGACCAGGTCCAGCAGGGGAGAGTCGCCCTCGTGGCCGATCGCGGAGACGACGGGCGTGCGGGCGTCCGCGACGGCGCGCACGAGGCGCTCGTCGGAGAAGGGGAGCAGGTCTTCGACCGCGCCGCCACCGCGCGCAATGACGATGACGTCGACGTCGTCCATGGCGTCCAGCTCGAGGAGAGCGCGGCCCACCTCGGGGACACAGTGATCGCCCTGTACGGCGACTTCACGGATCTCGAAGCGCGCGCTCGGCCAGCGATCCGACGCGTTGACGACCACGTCGTCCTTCGCCTTCGCGTTGCGGCCGCAGATCAGGCCGATCGTGCGCGGCAGGAACGGCAGCGGCTTCTTGCGGGCGTCCGAAAACAGGCCCTCGGCGGCCAGGCGGGCGCGCAGCGCCTCAATCTGGGCCAGCAGGTCGCCCACGCCCTGCAAGTGAATCTCCGCCGCCTGCAGGTTGAGTCGGCCCGAACGTTCCCAGAACACCGGCTTCACGCGCGTCACCACACGCGCGCCCTCGGTCAGGGGCGTGGAATCCATGACGCCCGCCCACGCGGTCACCGTCATCGACGTGTCCGTGTCCAAGTCGCGCAGCGTCAAGAAGTGCATTTTCGCGCCCGGGCGTACCTTGTACTCAACGACTTGGCCCTCCACCCACAGGGGGCTCATGCGGTCCACGTACACCTTGATGTTCTCCGTCAGCCTGCGCAGCGGCCACGGATTATCCCGCGTCGTATCAGCCGCCTTCGCAGCGGGCGGACGAGGCTGGGGCGAGCCGCCCGGAGGCGGCGCAGCAGGGGAAAGAGGCAATGTCACGCCACTCAGCATGCCACAGGAGAGTCCCCGCCGCGCTGCCGCAGCGTACGCCTGTGGACAGCCCCGGCCTCGTCGATGAGGAGCGTGTGGGATTGCCACGAGCGCGCGCACGCCCCGGGCGGTGGGCGCTAGGGTGGACGCATGAATGAAAACGTCGACCTGCGAGCCAGCGCCGAATCCCCCCTGCCCTCCTCCCACGGTGAGGGCAACGGCCGTATCCTCTTGGCGGCCCCCCGCGGATACTGCGCCGGCGTGGACCGCGCCGTCGACGTCGTCGAAAAGGCCCTCGAGCTCTACGGCGCGCCCGTCTACGTGCGCAAGGAGATCGTCCACAACAAGTTCGTCGTCGAGTCGCTGACCAAGCGCGGCGCGATCTTCGTCCAGGAGACCGACGAGGTGCCCGAAGGGGCGCGCGTCGTCTTCTCCGCGCACGGCGTCTCCCCGGCCGTCCACGAGGCCGCAGCCACCCGCCACCTCGCCACGATCGACGCGACCTGCCCGCTCGTGACCAAGGTGCACCGCGAGGCAGTGCGCTTCGCGAAGGAAGACTACGACATCATCCTCGTGGGACATCAGGGCCACGAGGAGGTCGAGGGCACCTTCGGCGAGGCCCCCGAGCACATTCAGGTCGTCGGCACTCCCAACGAGGTCGATAACGTCGTCGTGCGCGACCCCTCGCGCGTCGTGTGGATCTCTCAGACCACGCTCTCCGTCGACGAAACCCGCGAGACCGTCGACCGCCTGCGCCAGCGCTTCCCGCAGCTCATCGACCCGCCGTCGGACGACATCTGCTACGCCACCCAGAACCGCCAGGGCGCCGTCAAGCACATCGCGCCCCAGGTCGACGTCATGGTCGTCGTCGGCTCGGCGAACTCCTCGAACTCCGTGCGCCTCGTCGAGGTCGCGCTCGAGGCCGGGGCGGGCGCCGCCTACCGCGTCGACAAGGCCGACGAGCTCGAGGACGCCTGGTTCGAGGGCGCCCGCACCGTGGGACTCACCTCCGGCGCGTCCGTGCCCGAGATCCTCGTGCGCGAGGTCATCGAATGGCTGCAGGAGCGCGGATTCCCCACCGTCGAGGTGGCCCGCACCGAAACCGAATCGACGACCTTCGCGCTGCCCCGCGACCTGCGCGCCGACCTCAAGAAGGCCGGCATGGCGCCCGCGCGCCCCCACGCGCCCCGCGTCGCCGGGCCAAACCACACGAAGTAGGGCAACACCACCGGGCCTGCTCCGATAGGATGGGGGCGTGTCTCTTACTATCGGTATCGCTGGACTGCCCAACGTCGGCAAGTCCACCCTGTTCAACGCCCTGACCCGCGCGACCGTGCTCGCCGCGAACTACCCCTTCGCGACCATCGAGCCCAACGTCGGCGTCGTCCCCCTGCCCGACCCGCGCCTGAACAAGCTCGCGGAGATCTTCGGCTCCCAGCGCATCCTGCCCGCCACTGTGTCCTTCGTGGACATTGCCGGCATCGTGCGCGGCGCCTCCGAGGGTGAAGGCCTGGGCAACCAGTTCCTCGCCAACATCCGTGAGGCCGACGCGATCTGCCAGGTCACGCGCGCCTTCTCCGACCCCGACGTCGTGCACGTCGACGGCAAGGTGGACCCGGCCTCGGACATCGAGACCATCAAGACCGAGCTGATCCTCGCCGACATGCAGACCGTCGAGAAGCAGATCCCGCGCCTCGAGAAGGAGGTGCGGGGCAAGAAGACCGAGCCGATCGTCCTCGAAACCGCCCGCCAGGCTCTCGAGCTGCTGGAACGCGGCGAGCTGCTGTCCGGCCCCGAGGGGGCCAAGCTGGACCAGGACGCGCTGCGCACCTTCCAGCTCATGACCTCCAAGCCTTTCATTTTCGTGTTCAACATGGACGCCGCCGAGATGGACAACGAGGAGATGAAGGACGAACTGCGCGCCCTCGTCGCCCCTGCCGAAGCCATCTTCCTGGACGCCCAGTTCGAGGCCGAGCTGGTCGAACTGGACGACGAGGACGCCCGCGAGATGCTCGCCGAATCCGGCCAGGACGAGTCCGGCCTGGACAAGCTGGCCCGCGTCGGCTTCGACACCCTCGGCCTGCAGACCTACCTCACCGCCGGTGAGAAGGAAGCGCGAGCCTGGACGATCCACAAGGGCGACACCGCCCCCAAGGCCGCCGGCGTCATCCACACGGACTTCGAGAAGGGCTTCATCAAGGCTGAGGTCGTCTCCTACGATGACCTGGTCGAGGCCGGCTCCATGGCCGCCGCAAAGGCAGCCGGAAAGGTCCGCATGGAAGGCAAGGACTACGTGATGGAAGACGGAGACGTCGTGGAGTTCCGCTTCAACGTCTGATCGTTTCTGAACGAGGCAGTGGCCGGGTCGCGCGAGAGTGTGGCCCGGCTTCGTGAATGTGGGTGCCCTGCCCACAACAAACGTGGGGCAAGGCGATGGCCGCCCTGCCCCACGTGTCACGCGCCTGTTCCGGTGATCTTCGGTGACGGCTGGCCTGTGACGGCCTTCGACGTTGATTTCGAGCTCACCGAGCGCGCCAGTCGTATGAGGACGTCGAGCTGCTTGGGCGGCGTTCCGAGAGAGGTTCCCACGTCCTCGTTCAGCTGCTTGCGCAGCTCGGCGATGGTCCATTCAACCTCGCAGTCCGGCGCAACGCTCGTGTCCGCCTGAACCCAGAGCTTACTCGGGGAACCGGTGACGAAGACAGTGCAACGCTCGACTCCGGGAACGCCGAGTGCACGCTTGGAGAGAGCCTGCGACAGAACTTCCGGAGGGAGAGTCGCCAGCAGGGCACCGTCGGAGCCGCTGATCCTGAGCGAGGAATTCGCGGGCCTACGCGGCACCTGCATGAGGAGCAGGAACAAACCGACGAGGAACGCAATCACGGATGCCAGCACTCCGCACGGCACGAGCCAGTGGGCGCGAGGCGAGAGGATCGCCCCGATCTCATCCTGCGCTGCGGCAAGGTATGCGGAAATGCCGTGCATGTAGTGGCCTGCGTCGAGGCCTGATGCGAGGAACCACAGTGCCACGAAGGCGATAAGCAGTCCGAAAACGGCCAGGAGCGTCCGGTTAAGAGCGGCGGAAACTGTACGCATAATCGGCTCTCCTTCAGCTCACGCGCTTGGTGCGGATGCGACCGTGAGTGATACCCACGGGCTGGAACGTCTCCAGCGCCTCGTCGGTCTTCCGGGAAGCGGCCTCGCGCACGGTCTCCAAGTCGTCGATGTCGCTGTAGACAACAACATCAATCGTGGAGCGGCGCGTCATGACAGTCGCGGAACGAATGGTGCCGATCTGCATGACGCGGGTCTTCACGAGGGCGGCCAGATCTCGGCGGGAAGCAGCGGTCTGACCGGGGATTGCGTCGGGCAGGATCTCGACGTGCTCTCGCCGACCGGGCCATAGGGCCGCGATCACAAGGAAGATGCCGAAGGCAGCAGCGATTCCGGCCGCGACAAGCATGGCGATGGAGCTCAGAGATGCTGCGCCTACCGCGTCGAGCGTGTTGACCATACGATGCGGCCAGGAACCCGTGATGAGACGGTACCCCGTCAGCCACGCGCCGAGTCCTCCGGCCACGAGCAGTATCAGGGCCAGAATCGTCGCAGGGACGCTGCGCGACGGGCGATAAATCAGGTGAGGGACGGGGGCTTTCATCTCAGTGGCTTCCTGACGTGATTGCTCGGATTGAGCCACGAAATGTCGATGGTTATCTTGCCAACGGTCATGCCGCACAGCTTCTCGACGCGGCGGCTCACGTGCGCACGCAGATCCTCGATGGTCGAGGAGAGGGGAGTGGGGAAGACGAGGCCGAGGTCAAGGTGGAGGATTGCGCGTTGCCCGTAAAGCTGACACTGGGCCTCGGGACGAGAACCGAAGTTTCGGCGCGAACCGATCCCGAGGACGCCCCCCGCGTTCGAGCCGACGGCTGCGAACTCGGACGCGGCCTGCGCAGCGATGCGAGCGACGACCTGGGCGGGAATAGTCGTGGTGCCGCGCTGCGCCAAGGGTGAACTCTTCTCGCTGGACGGCTTCGGCGGCGTGAGCGCGGACTCGGGCGCGGCCACGGTCGTCACTGCTTTCGCCAGTTCAGGATGCTTTGGACATCGACCCGGCCCTCCAGGTAGAGGCCCACTGCCCATCCAACCACGCCGCACAGGGCGACCAGGATGAAGTCAGCGAAGGAACCGAACGCGAGCACGGCCCCCATGAACAGGCCCACCAGGAGGGCCAGGTGCGTTGTCTTCATGAGTGTTCCTCAGATCCAGACGTTGGGAAGGGTCACTTGAGGGTTGTCGAGTCGGAGTTGGTGGTCTCTTCCTCGGGCAGGTGGACGTCGGTGACGTCGATGTTGACCTCGACGACCTCCAGGCCGGTGGTGCCCTCGATCTGCTGGATGACGTTGTCGCGAATGCTGTTGCACACGTCGAGGATGGAGTATCCATACTCGACGACGACGGTCACGTCGATGGCTGCCTGGGTGTCGCCCTTGTGGACGCTGATGCCTCCCGTGACGTTGGTCTGGCCGGTGGGGATACGGTCGGTCACCGCGCTGAATGCGCGGCGCACGGCGTTACCCATGTCGTAGACGCCGGGCACCTGGCGAGCTGCCATACCCGCGATCTTGGCGACGACGTTCTCCTCGATGGTGGTCGTGCCATGGTCGGTCTGGAGGGGGCCCTGGGGGGTCTTATCCTGGTCAGTGCTGTCGTTGTTCTCGCGCTCGCGGCCGGTCTGGGGAATGGTGTTCTCGCTCATGAGAGCCTCTTTCATTGAATCGAAGGTGGGGGCCGCTGGGTGATGCGCGGCTCAAGCATCAGGTCAGCGACGTGTCGTCGTAGACACCGCGACCGGTCTGTGTACCTCACCGGTCGCCCTGGTATCGCTCCCTGCGACCATTCTTCCGCGGTTTGTCGGATCCTGTTGGTTGAAAATATGTCGCGACCTCGTTAAGTGGGATGTGTCACTAGCGGGTGGCAAATAGTGATGCGAGGTCACGAGAATTCTCTTCACGACGAGGCCGTGGTCGGGTCGTCCGGGGGGGGTGACCCGGCTTTGCTGTCGGATGTCTTCGGTGCTGAGGTGTCCAGTCGTCGCCCTTAGATATGACTGTTTGACAAAAATGATGGCATCCCTGTAAACCATTCATGAATCGCCTGACACTGTGCTCGGGTTTCTGTAGCCTGCGGTGTGTGCTGTCTAGCGGGATCGATGGTGACCTTGTCAAGTTCGGAACAGATATCAAGGAGGATGACGGATGGACGTCGGATCGGTTGCGGACTGGGTGGGAGCCATCGGCGGCCTCCTGGCAGTTTTCGCCGCGGTCGTTTCGTGGTGGACGAGCGAAAAAGTTGTGAAGCTCGAAGAGAAGCGTGATAGCGAGCGTGAGTCTGCGGCGGAGCGCCGACAGGCTGAGCACGTGACAGTGGTCGGCGTTCAATGTCCTGATGCTCCACGGGAGGAGCGTTACGCGATTTTGGTGGTGAATGGTTCGGATGCGCCCATTTACGACATTCGCGTTGAGAGTCAGAGAGCTGATAAGAGCTGCGACAACCCGCCGTTAGACCTCGCTGTGCTTCCGCCCGGGAAGTTTGTCATCCCTGCTCACCCTACGTACAACTGGGGCTCGGTCATTGACCAGGAAGTTGCTCAGATAAAACTGAATATGATGACAAAAGGAAAAGCGGGAGAAATGATCACTCATGTGTCATTCGTCGACGCTGCGTCGCGGAAATGGGAGCTTGTGCGCGGACGCGAACTGCGCAGTGCCGACGCTGGCGAGGGTGCTGCTCGGTAACGTGGGCGTTCGTGCGAAGGAGTGGCCCGGCTTTGCTGTTGATCAGATGTGTGTGAGCATGAGTGAGCATCAATAGTCGAATCAAATGATGACGCTCGCGATGATATCCTGAACGGGGAGGTAGCCATGAGAACCACTGTGACACTCGATGATGACCTGCTTGCGCGCGCCGAGGAACTGACTGGGGTCAGAGAACGATCCGCTTTGATCAGGGATGCGGTAGAACTCCTCGTTCGCATTGAGAGTGGTCGGCAGCTCGCTGCGCTCGGCGGCAGTGATTCCGCGGCGGAGGCTGCGCCTCGGAGTCGAGAGCGCGCATGAGAGTCCTCGTTGACACGAACATCTGGATCGATCACCTGCGGAAAACTGAGCCGGTTCTGGTCGATCTGCTTGAGCGTGATCAGGTGTGCGTACATCAGAGTGTCATCACTGAACTCGCGTTGGGGAATCTCAAGAACCGATCGATCTTCCTGAAGGCGCTTGAGCGCTTGATGATCGTGCGTGGTGTTGATGATCGGGGCGTGCGGCATCTTGTCGAGGAGCGGCGGCTATGGGGGAGGGGCCTCAGTGCTGTCGATGCGGCACTTCTGGCGAGTGCTGTCGTAACCCCCGGTGTGGCTCTGTGGACGCGTGATAAGTGCCTGCGCCAGGCTGCACGTGATGTGGGCGTGTTGGCGGACCTTGACTGAAGGGGCCGCGTCTTCTTCGAGGTAGTGGCCGGGTCGCGCGAGGGTGTGGCCCGGCTTTGCCGTTGTCGAGTGTGCTGTGCGCACCTCGAGACGTGGGTATTCAACAACCTACCGCTGGTCTGATAACTCGCCTATCCTGGGTGTAAAACTCAAGGGGGAGTGGCATGGAGTCCGTCGATCCGCGCACGATGCACGTACTGATTCGCGATAAAGAAACGCTGACCTGGCAGGACGAGACCTGGAAAGTTGCGAAGGCTCGCCGCGACGGAAACCGCATCGTCGTCACTTACACCACCAGCAGCAAAGAGTTTTCATACGGCGAGGAGAGGGCGCGCCTCTACGACCAGGTCGAGCGTCGAACAGTCGACGCGCTCGACGAGGTCCGGATCGGCGGCAAGCGCCGAACCAACGTCGAAATCATCTGGACGCTCCGCCGCGTGGGCCACCCGCGCGATCCTCGCTACACGCTGGCGTACCGCACGGCTGAGGGCACGCTCAAACTTCATCGCTACGGGCACGATGAGGTACGGGTAAGGTACGCGACCGCGGAGGATCGGCACAACGCCGCCACTCTCAACTACGTCCGCGAGGAAGTGCGCGCGCAGGCAGGGCGAGCCGGGGCGATGCTCGACCCGACAGCCCACTATCCCCGCTGGGTGAGCGGTGAGAAGATGCTGCCCGAGGCGATCCTCGCGAACGTGTGGGAGTGGCTCCCTCAGGCGCCGCGCCGTTCCGCCCTGGAAGCGTTCTTCGCCGGTACGTCCTCCACGAAGACGGGCGCGAGCGATCGACTGATCATGCCTTTCCCCTCTAATATCGATCAGCGCAACGCGATTCGAGCCGCGCTCACACACCAACTGTCCATCATTGACGGGCCTCCCGGCACGGGTAAAACGCAGACGATCCTCAATCTCATCGCCTCCCTGATCGCGCAAGGCAAGACCGTCGGCGTCGTCGCGGGGGCGAACTCTGCGGTCGATAACGTCGTCGACAAGCTGACGGAGGAAGGCTACGGCTTCCTCGTCGCGAACCTTGGGAAAACGAAGCGCGTCAAGGAATTCCACGAGCGTGAGGGTGTTCTTGAACAGAGGCGCGAAGCGTGGGCTCGCAAGGCGTCCGCTGCGTCGTCGGATGCGCCTGCCGGAGCCGACGAGGCTGCGCTGCGGGCCGAAGAAGATCGCCTCGTCACTCTATGGGAGGATGCGCGAGACATTCCGAAGATCCGCGCGCAGCTGACGGCGGCTCAGCGTGAGCGGCGCCTTTTTGAGGAAAAGGTGCAGGAGAGCCGCCGCCCGATTGCGGACATCTCTCATCTAGCTATCTCGAGGCGACGCTCTGGGGTCATCGGTGACCTGCTGGCCCTCGCTCGCTGCGCGCCGAGGGTGGGGCGTGGTCCTCGGGGCTTCATCGAGCGGGTGCGTCGCTACTTTGCTTACGGCTCCTTGAAGGGCGTTGACCTGGGAGACCCACACGTCCAGTCGGCGCTCCAGCTCGCCTTCTACCGGGCCCACGAGCAAGAACTATCCGACCGCATCGAGCAAGCCGAGGCCCGCGCTGCCCGCCATGGCCTCGTCGACGTGAGCGCGCAGTATCGCCGCCACTCACGCGAAGCGTTGGATGCCGCCTTGCTCAGCCGATTCACGCGCGAGCGTCCGAGCCGCCTCAGTCCAACCGAGCGGCTCAAGCGGCAGACGGATATCCTCCTGCGCACCTACCCCGTTGTGGCATCCACGTGTTTTTCGATCCGGAACAACCTGGCGGAGGAAGTGCTGCTCGACTGGATCATCATCGACGAGTCCTCCCAGGTGCTGCTCCCCCAGGGAATGGCGGCGCTGAGCAAGGCCCGTAACGCTGTTATCGTTGGTGACGACAAGCAGCTCGGCCCGATCTTCCAGGGGTGGGATGAAAGCAAGCAGGAGCCGCCCGCGCCGCGCTTTGACGTCCGTTCGCTCTCGCTGCTCGACTCCATCAAAATGATGCCGGAGTCGGCACAGGTGCCGAGCACTCTGCTCAAGGAACATTACCGGTGTCATCCCGCGATCATCGAGTTCTGCAACCGCATGTACTACGGCGGTCAGCTCATTCCGATGCGCGTCCCTGCCGACGATGCTACCGATCCGCTCGCGATCATCTACGCTGCGCCCGGAAACCACGCGCGACGCCCATCGCACGGCAGTGGCTTCTTCTCGCAGAGGGAAATCGACATCGTCACCGACCTTGAGGATATGCGCAGCATCCGGGACGGTGTCGAGCTCGAGGGGGCAGACGAGTCGGGCGACTTCGTGTTGGGCGTCGTGACTCCGTTTCGGGCGCAGGCAACGAACCTAAGTAAGCAGATTCGTAGCGACCTCGGCGATGGGGCTCATCCCCGATGGCTGGCTGAGACCGCGCACAAATTTCAGGGACGCGGTGCGGGCACGATCATCCTGTCCACGGTCCTCAATGCCAACGACCTCTCGGCGGCACAGGACTTTTACGACGATAATGCCCTAACGAACGTGGCAGTCTCGCGTGCGAAAGATCGCCTCATTGTCGTGACGACCAACGGTGGAGTGCGGCTTAGTCGCAATATCAGGGAACTTCTTGATTACATCGAGATGCACGATCCGAGCGCCATCATCCAGTCGGACATAGTCTCCATTTTCGACGTCCTCTACAACGCCTACAGTGAGTCCCTTGAGCGGTATTCACGGGTCAAGTGGGCTGATCGTCGGCGCTCACCCGCAGAAAATGTTGCGGAACAATGCCTGCGAGACGTGCTCGCAGAACCCAGGTATGCGCGCTTTGGGTATCAGACCCAAGTGTTCCTGCGGGATGCGTTGCCCAATACGCGCCGACTGAATGAGGAACAACGAGCTTTCGTGTTCAGGGACAGCGCGCTCGACTTCGGGGTGTACTCGCGCGTCACGAAGCGCCTTCTCCTCGCCATCGAGGTGGACGGTTGGAAATTCCACGGCATGAGTCAGAAACAGCAGAAGCGTGACGACCTCAAAGATTCGATCATGTCCGCGTACGGAGTTCCTGTCCTGCGTCTACCCACGATCGGATCCGGGGAGGACCAGAAGATCCGCGAGGCGTTGGATGAGTTTTTGAAGGCAGACAGCAACAAAAACTGCTGTAATGGTCCGGAATTAACATTCGAGTCTTCAACGCGGACATACAACATCGATCCGATATCAGTAGTAAACAATGAAGCCGAGTTTTAGGAGTCTCTAACGGCGGCAACGTGGTTTGTGGTACTATTGTTCAGTATCTGTAAAGGTCCTCTAGTCGATGGGTGCGCAGATGTGCGGGCCATGCAGAGAAAACAACTATTGCGAAGGAGCTAGGTGTGAGGTCCGTGAAAAAACTAGTGAAGGCGACCGTTAGTGGATTGTTCGGACAATATGAGCATTCGATTGATTTTGAAAAATCGAATGACTTTGTCATCGTGTACGGGCCTAACGGTGTAGGAAAAACTAAATTTATTCAAATTGTATGTGCAACACAGTCGCTTGATTATGGTTTGCTGCAGTCAATGCCTTTTTCGGCTGCCGAATTAAAATATTCTGACAATGTGCGTTTATTGGTAAAACGTAATGAGTTAAATTTGAGCCTTAATGAAATGGGTGAAAGTGTAGGTGTTATTGAATTTGAGCTAATTGGATCTAAGGGGAAAGTTGAGAAGTGGATCCCCTATCCTCCTGATTTTTTGAAGCACTTATCTCGCCTGTCTCGCTTTGAGTTTGTCGGAAATGGTGAATGGGAGGATCTGAGAGGAGGTGAACGGTATAGGCTGGATGAGTTGTATAGGAGGTATAGAAGATCTAGGCGTCCCTCTCGTCGTTCGGAATCTGAATTTGATGACTATCCGGAATTTCTAGAATACCCTGCCGCCTTTAGGAGCTTTAGTAAGCAAGTGTCGAGTTATCTTATCGATAGTCAGCGGCTGTTAAGTGAGCGTTACTCTAGTGTGCATGCGGGCGGTCCGGCCGAATTTATGCGCGCTAAGCGAATGGCGTCCCAAGCGCGTATTAATGAATATTCTGATCGACTAAAAGATAAGCTAAATAAAGCTCAAACGGAATACTCTAGATTAAGTCAAGAAAAAGATCGATCTTTTCTCAGTCGCGTCTTCAAAGAGGCCAAGAAGGACGCGTATCGAGATCCTTCAAAGATCATCGAGCGCTATGATGAGCAGAATCAATTTCGTGATCGCCTTGCGGCAGTGGTTAAGGTAGATCAGTCTGGTAGTCTAAAATTGCCAGAAGGTCAGCTTGAAAACTGGCAACTAACATTGCTTGATTTGTATCTACAGGATGCGAAGGAGAAGTTTCATCCATTTGAGGATATTCTTGAGCGTATCGAGTTACTTCAAGAAATTTTGAATAAGCGGCTACATGGTAAACGGGTGGAGATTACCGCTGCTGAAGGCCTAAGTGTACGTCGGTTTGACGGCGTCCATATTGCACTTGATTCGCTTTCGACAGGCGAGCAGCATGAGATTATTCTGATGTACGATCTTCTTTTGAATGTTCGAGAAGGTGCAACAGTTTTTATCGATGAGCCAGAGATCTCTCTCCATGTTGCATGGCAATTGTGTTTCGTGCCAGATGTGCTTAGGATTGCTCAACTGGTAGGTTTCCGTTTCGTTGTGGCAACCCATTCTCCTCAGATTATTAATGGAATGTGGAATAATGCTATTGAAATGGGTGGTGAAAGTGGTGAATTTCAGTGAAGGATCTGCTTTCAGAACATTCAGATGTCGATGTGATTCGAATGCTCGTTGGCAAATCGCAAAAACTTGCGATAATGGTGGAGGGGCCGGATGATCTGTTTCTTTTGAAGAATGTTGTCGATTCTGAAATTCATTTGGTTGTTAGTTCGTCTGGCAAGAGCGGTGTGCTGAAGACTGCTGAACTGGCTTACAGTCAAGGACTGTCGAGGGCTCTTTTTCTTGTTGATCGCGATTATGATGATTTTCTTTTCAAGGTCCCAATGTATCCGTCAAATGTCATAGTTAGTACGCATCATGATTGCTTTGTTGATGTCTTAGTAGAGAATATGGATAGTCTGAGTCACGTCGTTGTAACAAAGCTGTCGGGGCTAGCTCGGCGGAAAGGTCTGGGGGCTGTGGATGTGCATAGTGATGCGCAATCGATCATCGATTCGGCAATCTCGCTTGCCCGTTGCAAAACAGTTGTCCGTATTGTAGCCGCTAGGAATGCTATTGGATTTGACTTTAAGAGATTTAGCTTTTATAAGTTTTCTCCGAATGAGATCACAAGTGATCTTATTTACGACGAGCTTGCTAGTTCATATGCGGGATCGGTAGCTCTTCCGAATGCACCTTCTTTTCTTCTTGCAGATGTTGCATTGGAATTGGATGGCTGTTCTTATGCGCCTTTCGGTGATCATGATTTTCTTGAAGCGCTATGTCGCATTTTGAAAGAGCATGGTGTTTCTATGAGGCCAGATGCTTTCCGGGAGGCAGTTTTCATGGCTTTGAAAGCGTGCGACTTGTTGAAGGTACAGTGGTGTGATGATGCTGCCCAACGTTCTGCTGCTTTAGGGGTTTCATTATTTTTGTCTCATGAAGGTCAGTCTCGATACTCGTTTGCTAGCTAGCCGGCTCAGTCCTAGGGCGCTTGATTATGGGATGTCGTGCAGAGGGCTGGGTTGCAATCGTTCAATTAGTTTCGAGATGGCGTGGGTATTGTCTGAAATTTAAATGGTTTCGTATTACGCCACCACCATGGCCGCCGTGCCCGCGCACATGAGGGCGAGGCCGAGCAGGTAGAGCGGCGTGAAACGCTCGTGAAACGCCACAGCTGACACAGCGACGGTCACGAGGATCGACAATTTATCGATGGGCACCACGACCGAGGCGGGCCCGTCCTTCAGCGCGTGATAGTAGGCCAGCCACGATGCGCACGTCGCAGCGCCCGACGCGACGATAAACGCCAGCTCCCGGCCGGGGATCGACCGGACCTCGCCCAGGCGACCCTGCACGCCCACGATCACCCACGCCATCGCCAGCACCACCAGCGTGCGCACCGCCGTCCCCAGCGTCGGATCCACACCCGAAATGCCGACCTTCCCGAGGATCGACGTCAGCGCCGCAAACAGAGCGGACGCAAGCGCGAACGCCAGCCAGCTCCCGCCTCCGCGCAGCGCTCGAGGAAGACCCGCTAACTCAGAGGGTTCCACCATCAGGAGCGTCCCCGCCGTGATCGCGACAATCCCGGCCGCACCCCCACGCTCACCGGCTCGCCCAGCAGAATGAGCGCGAGGATGATCGCCAGGACCGTCGACAGCTTGTCGATCGGCGCCACGCGGGACACGTCCCCTCGAGACAGCGCCGCGAAGTAGCACAGCCACGAGGCCCCCGTCGCCAACCCGGACAACACCAGGAACAGCGCAGAAGTCCCGTCGATAGACGCGGTGCCGGAAGCCGTTCCCGTCAGCGCGGCCATACCCCACGCCCCCGCGGCCACGACAACCGTGCGCAGCGCCGTCGCAACCGTCGAACTCGTCGATGCGACGCCCGCCTTCGCCAGGACGGCGGTCAACCCCGCGAACAGGGCTGACAGAGCGGCGGTGAGGATCCACATGCGACCAGAGTATGTCCGTTCCGCACCTCCTCGCACCCGAGCAAAATGACGGTGTGTCATGAGCGCCATCACGAAGGACAACTAGGCTATAGTTGTCGCGTATCCAGACCTCGTGGTGAGGCGACAACGGAGTGTAAAGGAACGAGATGAGCGAGAACCTTGACGAGCTTGGAGCCAACGGGGAACTCGAAGAAGATGGTCGAGAATTCGTCTTCGACACGAGTGGTGAATCTGAGTCGACACACGAAACGGCAGAAGGTGTCGAAGATCTGAAAGAGAAGATCACAGAACAGAATGTGGACGCCGAAAAATACGCGATCGAGTTCCTCAAGAAGGTTGTGCGCATCCGCGGCGTACGCATCACCCGCGACGAGTTCCTCCGTCAGGAGCTGCGCAAACTCCACATGAGTGACGACGCGATCGCGCGCGCCGTCGACTCGAACCCTGTGCTCGCTGGCGTCTCCCTGACTGATCTCGACAAGCTCGCCGACGGCATCATCTCCTTCGAGACAAACAAGTCAGCGGCGATGTCCTTCGCGGCTGGTATCCCCGGCGGCCTCCTGATGGCGGGCACGATCCCAGCTGATTTGATGCAGTACTACGTGCATGCGTTGAGAATCATGCAGAAGCTCGCCTACCTCTACGGGTGGAGGGATCTTCTCAGCGATATGGACGAGGTTGATGACGAGACGATTGGTCTCCTTGCTCTGTTCTTTGGAGTCATGCTCGGAGTGGGCGGCGCGGCCCAGTCGCTGACGACGTTTGCGCGTTCGGTTGCCATGCCTGCATTCCAGAAGCAGTTTGCAAAGCAGGCTCTCACGAAGACCTCGTGGTATCCGGTCATGAAACAAACCCTGAAGTACATCGGGATCAAGGTAACCAAGGATGGGGTCGCTTCGGGTGCCTCCAAGGTTATCCCCCTGGTCGGTGGCTTCCTGTCAGGTGGCATGACCTTCGTGTCGCTTCAGTCTCAGTCCCATCGCCTCAAGAATCACCTGCGTGAGCTGCCGCCTCCCGGAGTCGACGCCGAGGTCTGGAAGCGCTCTGTCAACGACGCGACCCCCGACGACCAGGAGCCGGGCGTGCTGGACAATGCCCAGCAGGCGCTCGAGAGCACGACCAAGGCCGTCACGAGTGGCGCAAAGACTGCGGCTACCGGCATCGCCGACGGCGCAATGACCGCGGCCTCCGGCATCGCGGAAGGCGTCAAGGGCCTCTTCGGTCGACGCAAGTAACGATCATCGGTCACGAGGCCGGGGCGGGGGACGCGTGACAGTGCGGCCTAGCCCCGGCCTCGTCAATCCTGGGCTGAGTGGAGCAGGAACCCGGTAGAGTGGGGGCCACCCGCGCGCTGTCAGCGCGTCGTCAGACGAGGAGGAATCCGATGCCCGACACGACGAACGCCCACGCCCACAGCAGCCAGCCGGCCAGAGTCGCCGCGGGGCAGCAATCCGAAGCGGAACAGCGAGCGCTCGAGTTCCTGGCGAAGGTCGTGCGCGTGCCCGGCGTGCGCGTCAACCGCGAGGAGTTCCTGCGCCAGGAGCTACGCAAGCTCCACATGAGCGATGATGCTATCGAGCGTGCAATCGACTCGAACCCGCTGCTCGCCGGAGTTGCCCTGACCGAGATCGACAGGCTCGCCGAGGACGCAATCTCCTACGAGACGAACAAGTCGGCGGCCATCTCCTTCGTCGCGGGTATCCCCGGCGGCTTCGCGATGCTCGGCACGATCCCCGCGGACCTGATGCAGTATTACGCGCACGCCCTGAGGATCATGCAAAAGCTCGCCTACCTGTACGGCTGGGGCGAGCTCCTCCCGAACGACCGTGATGCCGACGACGACACAATCGGCGTGCTCGCCGTGTTTTTCGGCGTCATGCTGGGAGTCGGCGGTGCCGCCCAGTCCCTGACGGCGTTCGCGCGCGTTGCCGCGAAGACCGCCTACCAGAATCATGCGACCAAACGCGCCCTCATGAGCATCACCTGGTATCCGGTCGTCAAGCACAGCCTGCGTCTCATCGGCATCAACATCACGAAGAGCACCGCCGCCAAGGGATTCTCGAAGATCGTCCCGGTCATCGGAGGATTCGTGTCGAGCGGCCTGACTTTCATGGCGCTCCAGTCCCAATCCGCTCTCCTCAAGGGGCACCTGCGCGAGATCCCGCCTCCCGGCGTCGATGCCGACGAGTGGGATCGGCATCGCCTCGGCGCGACCAGGCAGGGACAGACACCTGAGACAGGGACGACTATCAAGAAGGGCCTGCGCGGCAAAGCGAAGGTCGTGATGGTCGGCGCAAAGAGCGCGGCCTCGGGCATCGCCGACGGCGCCTCCAGCCTCTCCGGGGGCCTGAAGGGGCGTCTCGGGCGCCGCAAGTAACGACATCACCGACGAGGCCCGGGCCGGGATCGCGCGCATCAGCGGTACCCAGCCCCGGCCTCGTTACCGTGTATACCCCGCCACTGTTTGCCCTCCTCACGCGCCCGGGGGAGGGAAAACCTGCCACGATATGCGGGTGAGTGAGACGACTGAAACGGCCCTGGCCTCGTCCCTGACGGAGGCGGGTCCCCTGATCCTGCAGGCCTTCGCCTGGGACATGGTCCCGGACGCCAGCCACTGGCGCTACCTCGCCGAGCATGCCCAAGAGATCGTGGACCTGGGCGTCACCATCATCTGGCTGCCGCCCGCCTACAAGGGCCACGCGGGTATCAACGACGTCGGCTACGGCGTCTACGACCTCTACGACCTGGGCGAGTTCGACCAGAGGGGCTCCGTGCCCACGAAGTACGGGACGAAGGACGAGTACCTGGCAGCCATCGAGGCTCTGCACGAGGCGGGAATCGCCGTGTGCGCCGACATCGTCCTCAACCACCGCATGGGCGCCGACGCGTCTGAGACCGTGCGAGCCACTCCGATCAATCCCCATAACCGTCATGAGGCGATCGGGGAGCCCGAGACGATCGAGGCGTGGACGCGCTTCACGTTCCCGGGGCGCGCGGGCGTGTACTCGGACTTCACGTGGGACTGGACGTGCTTCCATGGCATCGACTGGGACGAGGCCACGAAGCGCAGCGGCCTGTGGCTCTTCGAAGGTAAGCAGTGGAACGAGTCCGTCGACACCGAGTTCGGCAACTTCGACTACCTGATGGGCTGCGACGTGCACGTCACCGACCCCCGCGTCAGCGAGGAGCTGGACCGCTGGGGCAAGTGGTACGTCGAGACGACCGGAGTGGATGGGCTGCGCCTGGACGCCGTCAAGCACGTGGGCTCCGACTTCTACGCCCGCTGGCTCGAAGACCTGCGTGCCTCGACGGGGCGCCGCCTGCCCGCCGTCGGCGAGTACTGGAGCGGCGACGTGCGTGAACTCGAGGACTACCTGGCGCGAGTCTCCAACGTCATGCTCTTCGACGTCCCCCTGCACTACCACCTCCACCAGGCTTCGGTTTCGGACGGCAACGTGGATCTTGCTCGCCTGTGGGAGAACACGCTGACGGCCTCCCGCCCCGACAAGTCCGTCACCTTCGTCGAAAACCATGACACGCAGCCAGGTCAGTCCCTGGCCTCCACGGTCGCCCCCTGGTTCAAGGCGGCTGCCTACGCCCTCATCCTCTTCAACGAGGCCGGGGTTCCCTGCGTGTTCTGGGGTGACCTCCTGGGTTCCCCCGAGTCTGACGACCTGCCTGCCGTGCGCGAGCTGCCGATCCTCATGGGGATCCGGTCCCGAGCGGCTGTCGGCCCGCAGCACAACGCCTTCGACGATCCCGACGTGGTCGGCTTCGCCCGCGAAGGCAAGGACGAGATCCCCGGCTCCGGCTGCGCCGTCATCCTCTCCGACCGAATGGGCGCCGAGAAAACCCTCTACGTGGGCCAGCGTCACGCGGGCCAGGAATGGGAGTGCGTTATCGGCGGCCACCCGTCCGTGCGCGTCGCGGACGACGGAACGCTCACCGGTGTGGTCAGCGACGGCGGCCTCAGCGTCTACGTGCCGCGCGCCTGAGCGCATAACAAGCCCCGGCCTCGTCCATGGTGACGAGGCCGGGGAACGTTGAAGTACGTGCCCTACTCCTGGGTGCCGCCCAGGGCGGGGATGCGTTCGATCTGATCCTTGAAGAAGGCCTCAGCCGAGGCGACGAAACGCTCGATGCTGGTCGAGACCTGCGCGTCCGTCAGGCCGTAACGGGCAGTCACGAACTGCTCGGCGCACAAGCGCTGACGGCCGTCGTCCAACGACGCCACGTAGACCTTCGGCCAAGTGGTGGCTCCGTTCCAGTCATTGCACGCCTGGATGAGGCGCTGGCGCAGCTCCATCGACACGTCCTCCGGGATCGCGGCCCACATGCTCAGGTCCGTACCCTCATTCGCGATCGAGAAGATGAAGTAGCCGCGACCGATGCCCATGTGCAGGCTCTGGTCTTCCACCCTGTAGTTAAAGTCGTTGCGATCGAAGTAATCGATGAGTCTTTGCACCTCGAGGGGGCGCACGACCGTGCGGCGCTGAATGGCAGCCTTGCACTCGGCGATGATTTCCGGCGCGTCCTCGTTAGACGGATCCATGGCGAGGCACTGCTCCAGGTAAGTCAGCGCGCTCTCCTCCTGGTCCTGCCAGTACAGGGCCGTGCCGATGCGGTAGTACCAGCGTGGATCCGCCATGCCTTCAGCCTCGACACTGCGCAGTAGTTCGATGGCGTGCTTAATGTGATCGCGGAAAGAATCCATATAGGGCTGCGCGTAGTTGATGTAGGCGCGCGCCAGCAGGCTCGTCAGCTCGTAGTCCATCGCCGAGGGAGGCTGCCCCTCGATGAGCGCGATGATCTTTTGGTGTTCCTTCTCCTCGTGCAAGAGATTAATCTGGTCGATAAGCGACGAGCGAGAATCCACGGAATCTCCTTCAAACGATGCCGAATGTGACTGCCAGGTCACAAGCATAACAGGGTAGGTGCAGGCGCCGAGGCTCCTAAAGGAACGCTCACTGTGTAGGCTGACAGGATGGACCAGATCGGTATGAACGAGCACCGCATGAACGATGACCTGCGTGCGCGCATGAGTGAGGCCGACGCAGCCCAGTGGGACGAGATCCAACGGTGGAAGGCCGCTCAGCTCAGCTATAAGCGTCCCCACGCCATCACCGAGAAGATGAAGTCCGCCGCACTGGTGCCCGTGAGCAAAGCAGTCTCCATCGCGCGCAAAGTCCCCGGCGGTGAAGCGCTGACCCGGACCGTGTCCTCCGCCGCCCTCGGGCTCGTTGAATTGGCGGCTTCCGCCTCCGAGGCATCGGTGAGGCGCAAGCGCATCCTCAAGGCCTACCGCGCCGCCGGGCACGACGTGAATACGCTGCAGGATATCCGCGCGCTGCCCCTGGATCAGGTGCTCGCGGTGAAACCGCGCCTGAGTCTCGCATATTCGGGCACGGCAGCCGCTGAGGGAGCCGTCAGCGGTGTCTTTGCTTCCGGTGGATCCGTCGCCGCCGTTCTCGGTATGGGCGTGGCATCGGCGCCGGGCGTGGGGGTCACGGCCTCGGCAATGGCCGTCGATGTGACGACCTTCCTCGCCGCGGCCACGCGCCTCGTCGCCCACACGGCCGCCTATTACGGCTACGACTCAGAGGACCCCACCGAGCGACTCTTCTCCACGATGGTTCTCTCCCAAGCGATCGATCCCGCCGGAGCGGGGCGCGATTTCATCGTTGAAAAGCAGGCGACCATGCTCGCTTTCAACAAGGTGATGCAGGATCTGGCTCGTCAGGGATCCGTCGACATGCTGGGAGGAAGCGCTATCGTCAGCGCCATGAAATCGCTGTTTTCGGCGATGGGTGTTCGCCTGGCCACCCGCAAGCTCGCGCAGATCGTCCCTGTCGCCGGAATCGTGGTGAGCGCAGGCCTGAACGCCGCGCTCATGCGCACCATCGGGGAAACGGCCGACCATCTGTACCGGGAGCGTTTCCTGGCGGAGCGCTACGGCCACGTTCATGCGAGCGGCGCGTCGACGGACCTCGTACCGTCGACCGGGTCTCAGGAGCTGAGCATCGACGTCGCGCGTTACGTCGAACTCGCTGAGGGCGAGAGCCGCCCGTAGGAGAGCGGCCGTCCCGCTCGCTCGAGGCTGTGGGCCGCTTTATCTCGGTCGGGTAGGCTTGAGGTATGACGGATCAGCCGGAGGAAGACCACAGCACGCGCGACGATATTCGTCAGCGCATGACCGACGACGATCGCGCGCAGTGGGATGTAATCCAGGAATGGAAGGCCGCCCAGGTCAACCCGCGCAGCCCTCGAGTTATCACACAGCGCATCCGCTCGTACGTGCTCACCCCTGTGAAAAAAGTGGTTGGCCTCGTGGGCAAAATCCCCGGCGGGGCTGCGATTGCAGGCTGGATCTCATCGGCTGTCCTGGGGCTTGTCGAGAAGGCGACATCAGCCGCCGAATCCTCGGTTCGACGCGAACGAATTGTGAAGGCGCATCGCAGGGCCGGTAACGACGTGGAGTGTCTTGAGGACATCCGAAACCTGAACCTGGCAGAGATCCAATTGGTCAGGCCCCACCTGAAGGTTGGATATGCCGCCGTTACCGCGACGGAAGGAGCGGTGAGCAGCGTATTCGCGACGGGAGGGGCGGTCGCGGCCATCCTCGGTCTAGGCATCGCTTCGGCACCCGGTATCGGCGTGATTGCAGCGGCGATCGGGCTTGATATCGCGACGTTCCTGATCTCCTCTGCGCGCCTTGTGTCACACACGGCTGCGTACTACGGGTATGACACGAGGGAACCGACGGAAAAGCTCTTCTCCGCGATGGTTTTATCCCAGGCGATCGCCCCGCGAAGCTCGGCTGATGACCATGCCGTCGAGAAGGAGACCTCGATGCGTATATTCAACAAGGTGGTGCGCAAGCTCACCAAACGCGGATCGATGGAGAGCGTCGGGAACAACGCGCTGACCGCGTCTGTGAACTCCTTATTCGCGGCCCTCGGAGCTCGTCTCGTCGGCATGAAGATGGCGCAGATCCTGCCGCTTATCGGCATCATCGTCGGCATGGTCCTCAACGCGTCCCTCATCCGTACCATCGGTGTGACCGCCGACCACCTCTACCGTGAACGTCTTCTGATCGAGCGATACGGACAGGACGACTCCGCGCCCGATCATGAAGAAGCAGACGATGAAGATGATCTGGATACGGAAGTCGCGCGCTACATCGAGCTCGCCAAGGCGGAAAAGCGTCGCTAGCGCGCCCCGATGGGGTTAGCTCCTCGAGTTCCAGTTCTGCCAGTCATTCCAGTCGTCGTCCTGAGCGTCGACTGAAATCATCGGCATGCGCGCAGACGCGCTCTGCTCCTCGGTCTCTGACTCGATGGGCTCCTTGTTGTCCTCGCGCTGCTTGCGGCGTTTGCCCCAACCCCAGCGCTTGCGACGCTTCGACTCGCCTTCCTGCTCGCGGCGCGCCTCCTCATTCCACGAGAACTCGGAGTTCCAGTCTTCCTGGAGCGGGGCGGGCATTGCCGGTGCCTGCGGTGTCACTGGGGCCTGCGGCATTGCCGGTGCCTGCGGTGCGGCAGGGGGCTGGGGCGCGAACGGCGCCTGGGCGGTCTGGGGTGCGACCGAGGGCTGGGGTGCGACCGGGGGCTGGGGCGCGAACGGCGCCTGGGCGGTCTGGGGTGCGACCGGGGGCTGCTGCATCGGGATGGCCTGAAGAGCAGCGGGCACGTAGGGCGCCGCCGACTGAGCCTGCACCGCCGGTGCTACGGGAGCGCTTTCCTGGCTGGGAGACGCTGTCGGGGGAGTCTGCGTAAAGGCTGATGCGGGCTCGGCTGCTGTGGGTGCGGACTCGCTGCGCGTGTTCGTGGACCAGGCGCTGGAATTCACCCGACGAACACGCGGGAACTGCGCGGTCGGCATCTCGCCGTCATCGTCCACCGAAACGAACGAGGCCGACTCAGGTTCGGGGACCACGACCGGTTCGGGTTCGGGAACGACGACCGGTTCGGGTTCGGGAACCACGATGGGTTCGGGTTCGGGGACCACGACCGGTTCGGGTTCGGGTTCGGGGACCACGAGGGGTTCGGGTTCCGGTTCGGGAACTACGACCGGTTCGGGTTCGGGTTCGGGAACGACGACCGGGGCCGGTTCGGGTTCGGGTTCGGGAACGACGACCGGTTCGGGTTCGGGAACCACGACGGGCTCCGGCGTAGCCTTGGGAATCACGACCGGCGCCAGCTGAGGAACCGTAATATGCGTCGGCGTCGCAGTTGATTCCGGTTCGGGTTCGGGGACCACGACCGGTTCGGGTTCGGGAACTACGACCGGTTCGGGTTCGGGTTCGGGAACCACGACCGGGGCCGGTTCGGGTTCCGGTTCGGGAACTACGACCGGTTCGGGTTCGGGTTCGGGAACGACGAGCGGTTCGGGTTCGGGTTTGGGGACCACGACCGGTTCGGGTTCGGGGACCACGAGCGGTTCGGGTTCGGGAACGACGAGCGGTTCGGGTTCGGGTTCGGGGACCACGAGCGGTTCGGGTTCGGGAACGACGACCGGTTCGGGTTCGGGAACGACGACCGGTTCGGGTTCGGGTTCGGGGACTACGACCGGGGCCGGTTTGGGTTCCGGTTCGGGAACCACGAGGGGTTCGGGTTCGGGAACCACGAGGGGTTCGGGTTCGGGAACCACGAGGGGTTCGGGTTCGGGAA
>NZ_ALCB01000136.1:0-2546 GCF_000282935.1 Actinomyces sp. ICM39 | reverse complement strand
GGAAATCCGGGCATTGCACTGACGATGATTGCGGTGCACCGGGGGAATTACGTGCGGAATTATGGGGATAAACGAGGCCGGGGCCCGACCCACCCCTCACCGTGCGGTGAGCGAGTGGCCGAGCCCCGGCCTCGTCAATGAACGCGTCAGATCAGGCGTCAGCCTGCGGCGCGGGGGAGCGGTGGCGCTTCGAGTACGCCTCGCCCTCCAGCTCCGAACCAGACGGTGCGGACGCGGGCGACGCCGCCTCCAGGTTCGTGCCACGCAGCTTCGAGATCAGGCGCATGCCGTGGTAGATCAGCAGAGCGGCGGCCGTGCCCAGCGCGATGCCGCCGAAGGTCATGTCGCCGACAACCCACGTGAAGTTTGCGATCGCGACGATCAGGGCGACCGCGGCGGTGTTCAGGTTCACCGGGTTGGAGAAGTCGACGCGGTTCTGCACCCAGATGCGAACGCCCAGCATGCCGATCATGCCGTACAGGACCGTGCCCGCGCCGCCGAGGACGGCGTGAGGGATCGCCTCAATGAGGGCCCCGAACTTCGGCAGCATCGACAGGGCGAGCGCGACGCACGCCGCGACCACGTAGGCCGCCGTCGAGTAGACGCGGGTCGCCGCCATGACGCCGATGTTCTCGGCGTAGGTGGTCGTGCCCGAACCGCCGCCGCTGCCGGCCAGCATCGTGGAGACGCCGTCCGCCATGAGCGCGCGGCCCGTCACGTCGTCCAGGTTCTCGCCCGTCATCGCGGACACGGACTTCACGTGGCCGACGTTCTCGGCGACCAGGACGAAGACGACCGGCAGGAACAGGCCGAGCGTCGACACAGAGAAGGCGGGGGTGTGGAACTGGGGGAAGCCGAACCAAGCGGCCTCGCCGACGCCAGAGAAGTCAACCTGACCCTGAAGAACCGCGGCCACGTAGCCGATCAGCACGCCGATGAGGATCGAGAGGCGGCCGAGGATGCCCTTGAAGAGGACGGTCACGAGGCAGATCGACACGATCGTCACGACCGCGGTGATCGGGCCTTCCTGGACCCACTTCCACGCAGCGGGCGCCAGGTTCAGGCCGATGAGCGCCACGATCGCGCCCGTGACCACAGGCGGCATGGCCGCGTCAATCCAGCGCACGCCGGCGAAGTGGACGATCAGGCCGACGAGCGCCAGCGTTGCGCCGACAGCGATGATGCCGCCGAGCGCGTAGGGAGCGCCCAGAGATGCTGTCACTGCCTGGATCGGCGCGATCAACGCGAACGAGGAACCCAGGTACGAGGGCAGACGGCCCGCCGTGATCAAGAAGAACAGCAGGGTGCCAACGGCGGTGAAAAAAAGCGTTGTCGACGGGGGGAAACCCGTCAACAACGGAACAAGGAAAGTCGCGCCACACATGGCGACCACGTGCTGGGCACCAATGCCAATAGTGCGCGGCCACGAGAGTCGTTCATTCGGAAGGACGACGTCGCCGGGATTAATGGACGTGCCGTTACCGTGAAGCTTCCAACGGAACAGCGAGGTCTTCGTTTCGCTCATAAGCGTACAAATCCGATCAGTTGATGGGCAGAATGGCCGTACCGGTCGGGATACCAGGGTAGCGCGTCTGCCCCCGTCCCCGCAGGTTTCGCCACGCATAAATCCCCTCCAGTTGGCAAAGTGTGGTGCATGCCCCTCCCGTTATGGAATAGTGGAGCACATGAGCCAGCCATCCCCGAACGTCGCCCCCACCGTCTCTGGCGTGCCCTGGGTGAACCCGGACATGGCCTTGCAGGCCAACCCGGCCGATGCCTCGCCCATGAACGTCGCCGGCGACCGCTTTGGCTATGCGCCCGAGAGTGTGACGCGGGGGAGCGCGCCGGTCTCGTATGGTGATTTTCCGGGGACGGAATACGTCAACGTCAAAGAAGTTTTCGCCGACGGAGGCTACACCTCCCCCGTGCCCATCACGAACCCCATAGCCAAAGCGTCCCTCTGGTTCGCTGTCTTTGGTTTCTTTGGCATCCCCATCGTCGTCAGTATCGTTCTCGGAGTCATCGCCCTGATCCAGGCGCAATCGCTGCCCGAGCGCATCGGCTCACGGGAGGCGACCGCCGCCCTCGTGTTCGATGGGATTCTTATTGGCATCGCCGCCTACATCTACATGCTCGGGCTCGGCTAATCGACGAAGCCGGGGTCCCGCGCACGGGTGGCCGGCTATGCGGTGGCTGAGTCCGCGCGCCGCGTCGGTGTGCTCTGCTGCTCTGGCTGTGTGGGATTCAGTGGGTTCGGCTCGCCTGTCTGTGTCCGTTTCGATGCCGTTTGTCCTGAAATCTCGGGCCTGTGACCTGCTCCATTGGCCAGGATTGGCGCGGGAAGACATTTTTCGCTTATGATTGTCCGGCACGATGTGCACGGAGGATTCGCCTAGTGGCCTATGGCGCACGCTTGGAAAGCGTGTTGGGTGCAAGCCCTCGGGGGTTCGAATCCCCCATCCTCCGCCACCGGACCCCGGGACCGCTTCAGGTTCCGGGGTTTTTGTTGCCTGTGGCGCCGCTGGTGTTCCGGGCGCCGTCGGGCC
>NZ_ALCB01000135.1:0-12922 GCF_000282935.1 Actinomyces sp. ICM39 | reverse complement strand
GCCGCCCACCGGCACACCAAGCAGCCCGGCCCAACAACACACCACTCGGCGCCCGGAACACCAGCGGCGCAACACGCCACTTAGGCACAACAAAACCGCCCAGCCCCACAGGGGGCCGGGCCGGTGGGCGTCGGTTCCGTAAGCTCGCAACCGAAAACCGCCCAGCCCCACAGGGGCCGGGCGGCTCAGACAATCAGCGAGAGAGGGTCAGCGCAGGATCACGACGATGTCCGGATCACCGAGACCGCTTTCCTGACGGACGCTCGAAATGCCAAGCTTTGAAGCAATGTCCTTGGCGGTTCCTTCCATGCGCGGGTCTTCGTAGAAGACAGTGGAGGTCTGGGTGGTCCATCCGTCAGCATTTGCGGCGCTGGTTCCCGCATAGCCGGCCTGGTTTAGGATCTGTGCCTGCTGACCCGCGTATCCCTGGGTGCCGGTGCCGTTGAGGACCTGGATGACAGCTCCGTGGTCAGGCTCGGCGGAGGCCGAGGAAGACGAGGAACTCGCGGAGGGAGTCGGGTCAGCGGACGCGGTGGCGTCGGCCGTGGGCGCGGTGTTGGGGCTCGCGGAGGAGCTGGGCGCCGTAGACACCGCCGTGGGCGTCGAGCTAGGTGTCGTGGTCTGTTGGCGCGACAGGGCGGTCGCCGCTGCCCATCCGAGGGCGGGAACGATCACGAGGATGGCCAGGAAGGGCCACACGTTCTTCCACCTGGACGGCTTGGGGCGGTGCATGCCGACGGGCATATCTTCGCCGGCGCGGTCAAATTCATCCCTGGGGTACTGAGAACTCACGCGTTCAGACTATCGGAAAAGAGGGAGTGGGGCGCGGGTGGCGCGCGGGTAATGTGGCGTGGCTTGTGCGGCATTAGGCTGGTGCTATGAGTGATTACAATCCCCGTCCGCTGGCTGAGTTGATTGATCCGGGGTGGGCTCGAGCGCTCGCACCGGTTGAGGAGCGCGTCCACGAGTTGGGCGCGATGTTGGCCACTGAGGTCGAGGAGGGGCGCGGTTACCTGCCCGCGGGCACGGATGTTCTCCGTGCCTTCACGTACCCGTTCGACAAGGTCAAGGTCCTGATCGTTGGGCAGGATCCGTATCCGACCCCGGGGCACGCCATGGGGTTGTCGTTTTCGGTGCACCCGGGCGTTGCTTTGCCAAAGTCGCTCATCAATATTTTCCGTGAACTGAGCGAGGACATGGGTATTCCCGCTCCGACGTCGGGGGACCTGACGCCGTGGAGCGAGCAGGGCGTGTGCCTCCTCAACCGTGTGTTGACGGTGCGCCCGGGTGCTCCCGCGTCGCATCGAGGCCGCGGCTGGGAGGAGGTGACCCAGTGCGCGATTGACGCACTGGTGTCCCGGACAAGGCCGGATGGATCGCGGTTCCCCCTCGTGGCGATTCTGTGGGGGAAGGACGCTCAGTCGCTCACGCCCAGTCTCGGCAATACTCCGATTATTGCGTCCGTGCACCCGTCGCCACTGTCCGCGTATCGCGGCTTTTTCGGGTCGAAGCCATTTTCGCGCGCGAATCAGCTACTGGAGGCGCAGGGCGCGACGGGCGTGGATTGGTCGCTGGGCACTTCTCATTGACGAGGCCGGGGTACCTCACCCGAACGGGCGAGGTGGGCTGCGGCTGCGGTGCCGCGGTGAGGGACTCCATGGAGCCGGCTATCGGACTCGAACCGATGACCTGCTGTTTACAAGACAGCTGCTCTACCAACTGAGCTAAGCCGGCGGCGGACACTAGTGTGCCACAGGTGGGGGCTCGTGCGCGCGGGCGGGCCGGATCGGGGTCAATGAGCGCGCAGCAACGCGATTCCCAATTGCGCAGTGTGGATAACTGGCGCGCGCCTCAAGGACTTCCAACGAGCCGCAGGGATTTGACGTTCGCGCCAAAGAAGTGGGGGGTGGGACCGCTTGGCGGTCCCACCCCCCACTGATCGAAGGCTCAGTTGGAGCTGTTGGTTGTCTCCGAGCTCTGGGCTTCGTCAGTGCCGCTCTGGGAGGGCTCGGTGGCCTCGGGGGCCGGGGTCTCGGTGGCACCCTGGGACGCGGAATCAGTAATGCCGTATTCCTGCGCGATGGTCTCGCGCAGTGCGGCCAGCTGAGTGCCGAGCGGGATCACCGTGGAGCGATCCTTGACCAGCTCGGGGGTGCCGAGGCTGCCGTTACGACCGTTGTATCCGGCGTTCTGCCAGGCGGTGGTCGATGCCTTGAGGTAGTCCTCGACGGCGTTGACCGGGAAGGTATCGATAACATCGGAGGGAACACCCACCTCGGCGGCGATCACCTTGACCTGCTTCCAGGAGGCGTCGAGGTTCTGGACGACGGTGCCGTTGGAGGCCTGGAACTGGGTGCGGAAGTAGGCGAGCAGTGCGTGGTGGAAGTCCACCCACTTGTCGGGTGCCTTCTGCGCGACGACGAGCGATGCGCTGGCCGCGGGCTTCAGGTAGTCCATGTTGACCGTGATGACCGGCTGGAGCTCAATGTTGTAGTGACCTTCGGCGGCCCAGGTGGTGAGGTCCTTGCCCATGTATGCGTCAAGGTCGGCGCACGCGTGACAGGTGTAGTCGAAGTATTCGGTGAGGGTGGGCAGATTCGGATCCGCCTCGGCGACGACGCCGTTTGCGTTGACGATGATCGGGCGACCGTCAGCGTATGGGCCGAGGACCTCGGAGGCATCGACGTTGCGCGCGGCGTTGACCTGCGCCTGCTGCTTCCAGATCACACCGCCGACGGCTGCGACGACCGCGAGGACGATCGCGGCGACGGCGGAAATGACGATGATGCGAGTGCGGCGGTCAGCGCGCTCCTGTGCCTGGCGCATCTGCGCGGCTTTGGCGCGCACGGGGTCGACGGCCGGCTTCTTCTTCTGAGCCATGGACTCACCTTCCGAAAGTAGTTGAATGTTGCAAGAATATCGGGCGCGGCGTGGCCGCGCTTAGTGCGGCAGCCCACCTGTGACGATGAACCACGCACCCGCAAGGAACGCACCACAGCCTACCGCGAGGAGCCCGCGCCCCCAGGCAGGACGCACGATCGTGCGCAGCGTTGTGGACACGCCAACCCTCAGATCGGCAGCAAACGGCATGAGCCAGGCAGTCAGCATCATGAGCGCGGCGAGTGCCCACACGACGATCGTCCCACGCGGGTCGCTCAGCCAATAGTCCGTGCGATCAACACCGGTGGACGCGACGACATTGGCAGGCCATGACCACAGGACGCGCCCCTCGCGCGAGTAGGACACGAAGGCCCAGATCCCGTACGGAACGAGGCCCCCGACGACGAGGCCGAGCGCCGTCGACAGGATCGAGCGCACCAGCAGGATCGGCGACATGGCGATGACGGCCGCAGTGTCGCTAGCCTTTGCTCCTCGCAGAATCCGACGACGCGACAGCCAGCGCGACATAGCACCGATCAGGCCGAAAGCAGTGAGCGCGATCCCCACGATCATGGATCCGGTGAGTCCGAAAAGGAAGGGCAGGGAGGCCAGGAGGGCCATCAGCGCACCGCCCGAGATCCACGTCCCCTTCACCGTGGACGAGGCCCCCTCCGCCGAACCGGCGCCCATCCCCATCGCCGGGTTGGGGTTCCACTGGGGACCCGCCCCCAACGGTACACCCGCAACACCGGCCTGCGGATAGGGCTGCTGTCCGTATCCGGGGGCAAAACCGGGATCATACGCGCCCTGCGGACCCGGGTACTGAGGCTGAGCGTAGGGGGCCATGACCTCGGTGGGATCCGAGTCGTCGACGCTCTGCCAGACGTCGGTGGCGTCGTCGTGCCAGACAACTTCCCCGGTGTCGTCGGACCAGTCGCCATACCCCTGTGCAACGGACGCGGTGTCCACCACGTCGGTATGGTCGTTGGCCGCGGTGAACTCCGAGGCGTCGCGGCGCGGATGCTGCGGATAGGAGACGGCACGCGCACCGGAGGCGTCCGGGCGCTGCCCCGCATCCTCCCACTCGGGAGGCGCGGCGATCTCCTGGGGGTCCGAGTTCACCATCTGCGTGCGCATGCCCGTGTCGAGCAGCTGCGCCCAGTTCACGGTCACGTAATCAAGCTCGCCGGGAGCCCACCCGACGGCGCTCATGAGATCGGCAACAATCAGGGAAGGCGACGGTCGATCGTCCGGATCGGGGGCGAGTCCCCCCGCGAGCGCGTCGGCGACCATGGGGTGCAGTCCGGCGAGGTCGGGGTCCCCTTCGAGGACACGCAGCATCGTGGCCGACACGTCGCCCTTGCCGAACGGCGGGCGCCCGGTGGCACAGGACAGGAGTGTGGCGCACCACGCCCACCAGTCAGACTCCTTCGTGGCACCGCGGCCCTGGAGCAGTTCGGGCGCGGTGTACCCGGCCGTCCCCGACACGAGGCCGGTGCTCGTCAGGTGCTGATCGGAGGTCGCCATCGCGATACCGAAGTCGATGAGGACCGGGCCGCGCGGCGAACAGATGATGTTGGAAGGCTTGATGTCGCGGTGGATGACGTTCGCGTGATGAACGGCCGCGATCGTGGAGGCCAGGTGATAGGACAGAGCAGCGACGCCGCGCAGAGGAACCGGCCCGGAGACGAGGATTTCCGCGAGCGTGGGTCCCTCCACGTACTCCGAGACAACGAAAGGCTGGGAGGCCTCGGTTTCCGCATCGACGATGTGCGCGACGAAGGGTGAGCGCACGGAGTTCACCGTGCGCGTCTCTCGTTCCAGGCGCTGACGCGACTCCTCCGAGGCGGCCATCGCCGGATGCATGGCTTTGAGGGCGACACGCGTGCCGCCCCCGTCTTCGGCGAGCCAGACCGTCCCCGCCCCGCCCGTACCGAGCCGACGGATCAGCCTGTAGCCGCCCAGTTCCTCGCCTTCTTCCACGCCCTCAGCCTACCTGGCCCCTCTCCCATCTGCGGCCACCCGCGCGGGGCGGCCCCGGCCTCGTCCCCAAATGAGATGGGCGAACACGCACTGTCAATCCATCATGTGGCCCGAACTGTACACCCGCGAGCGAGCGTGCTAACTTCGCTATTAGTCGCGCGCGCGGAACGATCCGCGTTCGCACTCCGTGGGCGAAGACGCTCCACGGTCACCCCACGACGGATCGTCCGGCACGTACCTGCCGGTGGGAAGGAAAAATCCATGGCAACCGTTACCTTTGACAAGGCCACCCGCGTCTACCCGGGTTCTGACAAGCCCGCCGTCGACCAGCTCGACCTCGAGATCAAGGACGGCGAATTCCTCGTTCTCGTCGGCCCCTCCGGCTGTGGCAAGTCGACCTCGCTGCGCATGCTCGCCGGCCTCGAGGACGTGAACTCCGGCCGCATCCTCATCGGCGACAAGGACGTCACGGACGTTCCGCCGAAGAACCGCGACATCGCGATGGTCTTCCAGAACTACGCTCTCTACCCCCACATGTCGGTGCGCGAGAACATGGGCTTCGCCCTGAAGATCGCCGGCACCCCGAAGGAAGAGATCAACAAGCGCGTCGAAGAGGCCGCTAAGATCCTCGACCTGGAGCCCTACCTGGACCGCAAGCCCAAGGCCCTGTCCGGTGGCCAGCGTCAGCGTGTCGCCATGGGCCGCGCGATTGTCCGTAAGCCCCAGGTGTTCCTCATGGACGAGCCTCTGTCGAACCTGGACGCGAAGCTGCGTGTCCAGACCCGTACTCAGATCGCCTCCCTGCAGCGTGAGCTCGGCGTCACCACCGTGTACGTCACCCACGACCAGACCGAGGCTCTGACGATGGGCGACCGCATCGCGGTCCTCGCCGGCGGCCTCCTCCAGCAGTGCGGCACCCCGCAGGAGATGTACGAGCGTCCCGCCAACGAGTTCGTCGCTGGCTTCATCGGCTCCCCCGCCATGAACCTGGGCACCTTCACGGTCGAGGGCGAGTGGGCCAAGCTCGGCCCCGCGCGCGTGCGCGTCTCCGAGGCCGCCCGCGCCGCGATGACCGCTGAGGACGGCGGAAAGATCAAGATCGGCTTCCGTCCCGAGGGCCTGGACGTCGTTGCAGACGGCTCCGACGGCTCCATTCCCGTCGAGGTCGACTTCGTCGAGGAGCTCGGCTCGGACGCCTACGTGTACGGCCACCTGGCCGGCGCCGCCGAGGGCGAGACCCTGGGCTCCGGCTCCGAGGGCACCGGCAAGCAGCTGATCGTGCGCGTTCCCCCGCGTACTGCCCCCGCGCGCGGCGGCGTCCTGCACGTGCGCATCCGCGAGGGTCAGCAGCACAACTTCTCCGCTGCAACGGGTGTTCGCCTGCCCGAGTGACGCATAGCGCTCACGCACAGCGATAATCGGCCCCGGTCTCGTCCTCTCGTACCTCCTGGACGAGGCCGGGGTTTCGCTATGCCCGCATGTGTTCTTGGCCGCGACTAGCGACTATGCCGAGTCGGGGCTATGCGCGCAGCCTTCGAGATGAGACAATGGGGAACATGGCTCTGGACATTACGGCGGCCGCAATTGACCCCGCCCTTTTGGACCTCCCGTGGGATGTTCCCCTCGAGGAGTGGCCGTCCAACCTACTCGCGGCACTGCCCCGCGGCATTTCCCGCCACGTCGTGCGCTTCGTGAATCTGTCTGGCCGCGTGCTCGCGGTCAAGGAGATCGGTCCGACCGTCGCCCATCACGAGTACGACCGCCTGCGTGACCTGAAGCGGCTGGACGCCCCGTCCGTCCAACCGGTCGCCGTCATCACGGGACGCGAAAGCCCCGAGGGCGAAGAACTCAACGCGGCCCTCATCACCGAGCACCTGCAGTTCTCCCTCCCCTACCGCGCGCTGTTCTCCCTGTCGATGCGCGAGGACACCGCGACGCGCCTCATCGACGCGCTCGCCCTCCTCCTCGTTCGCCTCCACCTCCTGGGCTTCTACTGGGGCGACGTCTCCCTGTCGAACACGCTGTTCCGCCGCGACGCAGGCGAGTTCGCCGCCTACCTGGTCGACGCCGAAACCGGCGAATTGCACCCGAAGCTCACTCCCGGCCAGCGCGAGTACGACGTCGACCTGGCCCGCACGAACATCATCGGCGAACTCATGGACCTCCAGGCCGGCGGTTTCTTCCCCGAAGACGCCGACCCCATCGACGTCGGCGACCGCATCCGCACCCAGTACGACCTGCTGTGGAACGAAGTCACCGCCGAGGAGTCCATTCCCAACGAGCAGCGCCAGTACCTCGTCAGTGAGCGCATCCGCCGCCTCAACGACCTCGGTTTCGACGTCGCCGAGCTGCACATGGCCACCGATTCCTCCGGCGAGCGCCTCGTCATTCAGCCCAAGGTGGTCGACGCCGGCCACCACAACCGCAAGTTCATGCGCCTGACCGGCATGGACGTCGGCGAGCACCAGGCGGCGCGTCTCCTCGCCGACATCGACGTGTGGCGCGCGACGAACGGCTTCCAGGACCTTCCCCTCGAGCAGGCCGCCCACGAGTGGCTCACCGACGTGTTCGCCCCCGTCGTACGTGCGATTCCGCGCGAGCTGGCGGGCAAGCTGGAGCCCGCGCAGCTCTACCACGAGTATCTCGAGCACCGCTGGTACATGGCCCAGCAGGCCGGTCACGACGTGCCGCGCGAAGAAGCCGTGGCCTCGTACGTGGACACTATCCTGCCCTCCAAGCGCGACGAGGCCGTCCTCATCGAGCCCGCCCCAGGTCGCGCGTCCATGCTCAACGCCGAGGCGAACCCCGACCTATGGTGAGGGGGCACAACGCCCCGTCCCGTTCACGCTAGGAGCACCTATGTCTGAATTTCCTCGCATCTTCGCCCACAGGGGCGCGTCTTCCCTGGCTCCCGAGAACACGATCGCCGCGTTCGCTAAGGCCATGGAGGTCGGCGCGCGCTGGTTCGAGTTCGACGTGGACATCACGGGCGACGGCTCGCTGATCGTCATTCATGACGACACCCTGGACCGCACGACAACGGGGTCCGGCTCGTACTACCAGCTTGGATTCGCGGACATCCGCCGGCTCGACGCGGGGCGCTGGTTCTCCGACACGTACCGCTTCGAGCGCATTCCCGAGGCCGCGGATGCCCTCGCGTTCGCGTACGCCCAGCAGATGGGTGCGAACCTGGAGATCAAGCCCTGCGCGGGCGGGGATCGCCTGCGTGAGCGCCTGATCGAGGCCCTGGCCGTCACGCTCGCCGGAGACAAGGTTCCGTCCCGACTCATCGTCTCTTCCTTCGACCACGACCTCCTCGCGGCCTTCCACGAGGCCTGCCCGACGGTTGCGCTCGGCTGGCTGATCGAGCGCGCCTCCGAGGAGTGGCGCGAGGGCGCGGCCGCTCTAGGTGCGACAGCGATTCACCCGGGCGTTGAGGGCCTCGCCGAGTCCGACGTGCGCGCGATGCGCGACGCGGGCTTCGAGGTCAACGTGTGGACCGTCAACGACGTCGAGCAGGCCCGTGAGCTGGCCTCGTGGGGCGTCACCGGCATCTTCACGGATCGCCCGCAGGACTTCCCCGCCGAGGCCCTGAAGGCCTGACGGGTGCGGGCGCTTGTGCGCCACCACCCTGAATTGCTGACGAATACGCGCGCGGCCTGCGCCCGCGCCAGCATCGACAGACAAAGCAGCCGGGGTCGCTCACGCGACCCCGGCTACCTGATACGTATGCGACGGACGGCTCCTTACGCCTCGCCTGCGCGGCGTGTGAAGCGCTTGGAGACGTGCTTGGCCAGCGACAGCTCGGCAATCGAATCGACGACCATCAGGCCGCCCACGATGCCCGCGAAGCGCATCCAACCCGAGCGCGGCGACGAGGCACGCACGGCGGCAACCAGCATGCCGGTACCGACGATGGCCTCGGCGGCGACGGCGGCGTGGATGATCCACGGACGCTCGACAGCCACGGACTCGTAGGAGTTCCACAGGGGCTTCACGACCGACTGCGGCTGACCCATCATGATGTCGACACTGCGTCCAATCGCGTTGGAGATGCCGCGAGCCAGGTGCACGGACGCCCCCTCGACGTCCTCAATGTCGGTGGTGCCCAGGAGGAAGCCGGCGACGGATCCGGGCAGGCCGAGGGCGCGCACGACCTTCCACACCGATTCCTCGCCGGTCGTGGCCACGGACGCCCACAGGGCGTCGGCGTCGGAGCCGGGGACGGCCTCGGCAATCTCGAGGAGATCGAGGCGATCGCCCACCAGGTCGATGACCTCGCCGGGCAGCTCTGCGGTGCGGTCGTGTCCGCCGGGGACGATCGCAGCGTCCATGCCCCAGTTGTGGGAGATGATGTGCTCGAGGTGGTCGTCGGTGACCAGGAAGACCTGGAATTCACCGTCCGTCACGGAGAGAGTGACGAGGGGCAGATCGCCGAAGTTCCAGCCCTCCTTTTCGGCGGGGAGCTCAGCAAGAAGCGCGCGGTGCCCCTCGGCGAGCTCAAGGTCGCCCAGGTCCACGCCCTCGAGGGCTGCCAGGAGCGGCACGGACGACGCGGGGGTGCGACCAATCTCGACGATGCGGGTCGGGGTGGGCTCGACGGCCGCAGCCTCCTCCTCATCGGAGGGCCATACCTTACCCAGCGGCGAGTCTCCCTCGGGCAGGTGGTCGGCCGTCGCGTTACCGATGCGCACCTCGGCGTCGAACAGGATGGCGAGTTCGTCGGCCAGTTCGGCGGGGGTGGGGCCGGGAACAACCTCCGTCGATCCGGCGGGCACGGTAGCGACGCGCTCCTTATCGACCGCGACATTGAGTCCGAGCAGCTGCGGCGAGGAGGGGAACCACTCGAGCTGGGCGAGGATCGACCGCTCCTTCAGCTCGCCGGCGACCACGCTGGGATCCAGATCGTGGCCGATGATCATGCCTTCAATGCGAGTCCATTCCTGGGCCATGTCGCTACCTTCCTGTCCGTGGTGAGGACGTCTCACCACTCTATGGTTCCATTGTGTCGCGTGGGTCGCTATTTCGCTCGCCCGCGCGGTCAGTTACGAGATTTTGTGTCGCTGCGCCCCGCCCCACTCGACGGCTGTGAAGCCGGTGCGTGTCGGTGGAGGCGCGAAAGTCTGCGGTTGGACGACGGTATTCGCATCGGCCTCGCGGATCGTCATGAACACCCGAATGAACGTATCCGGCGTGACGCTCGCCCCGGCCTCGTCCGTGAAGCTGTAGGAGGCCCGCTGCGTGTAGACGCTCGCGTCGAAGGACACGAACGTGTACTCGTAGGCGCGCATCCGCGGAGCCCAATAGGTAATGAAGTCGGCAGCCTCGCGGTCGGTGAGCCCGAGCTGGGCGAGCTTATCCTCCAGGAAGGGCACCGCGTCCTCACGGGAGACCACGAACCCGGCGTCGGGATCCGGAAGGGTCATCGCCCCGTCCCAGAACAGCGACGGGTAGGTGCGGCCCGCCTGGTCCGTGAGCGTTCCGTCGGGCGTGGCCGTCACGGTCCACGAGGCCTGGGTCCCTCGTTCGGTCGCGCGTTGGTTGTCCGGGGCCGGATACACGGTGTCGAGGCTGCCCTCCAGATCGAGCGTCACCGTCAGTTGTTGCTCCTCCTGCGGGTACAGGTAGAGGACGGGCTTTTCGGGAAGAAAATGATGCTCGTCGCTCATGAGCATGTAGAAGAAGCCGGTCATGAGGGCCACATACAGGACGGCGAGAACGGTCATCAGCACTTTCTTCATGGCATCACCGACTCTCTGCTATCGAACCCCGTCGTTGGGCGTTCCACGCTGCGACCCATTGCGCAGTTGCCCCATCATACGGCGCACAATCAGCCGGTTTCAAGAGGCTGGTGGGGGTCGACGATCCCCACACAGGCCTCTCGCGTCTACACGCGGACAGGTTTGAGTCCCGCGTCATACGCTGCTATCCTGACCCGTTACGCGGTTCCACACAACGCGACCGCCTCCCTCACGTGAAAGCAGCTACCATGCCTCTTCTGTTCCTCGCAGCCATTGCCGGCGTAGCAATTCTCTTTTTCGTTATGTTCCTGTGGGCGAGCTTTGTCTCCGCGTCGCCCGGCGAGATCAAGGTCATCTCCGGCCCGCGCGGTCAGCGTGTCCTCCACGGCAAGACGGGTTGGAAGTTCCCCCTCCTGGAGCGCGTGGACACCATGACGGCCTCGATGATTTCCGTCGACGCCCAGACGACGGACTTCGTCCCCACTAACGACTACATCAACGTGCGTGTCGACGCCGCCGTCAAGGTCCGCATCGCGACTGATGACCCGACGCTGTTCCGCGCTGCGACGCGAAACTTCCTGTACAAGACGACCTCCGAGATTTCCGAGGAGGTGCGCGACACCCTCGAGGGCCACCTGCGTGCGATCATCGGCCAGATGCGCCTGACCGACATCATCACCGACCGTGCGGCGTTCTCCGAGCGCGTTCAGGAGAACGCGAAGCAGGACCTGGAGGAGATGGGTCTTGAGATCGTTGCCTTCAACATCCAGAACGTGACCGACCAGAACGGCGTCATCGATAACCTCGGTATCGACAACACGGAGCAGATCCGTAAGACTGCGGCCATCGCGAAGGCGAACGCGCAGAAGGAGGTCGCGCAGGCGACCGCCGTCGCCCAGAAGGAAGCGAACGACGCGCAGGTCGCCTCCCAGCTGGAGATCGCCCAGAAGCAGACGGACCTCGCCAAGCGCCAGGCCGCTCTGAAGGTCGAGGCCGACACCGAGAAGGCGAAGGCCGACGCCGCCTACGAGATCCAGTCGCAGATTCAGCGCCGCGACATCGAGCGCGAGACTGCGCAGGCCGACATCGTCAAGCAGGAGCAGCAGGCCGTCATCAAGGAGAAGGAAGTCGTCGTCACCAAGCAGGCCCTGCAGGCCGAGGTGAACGCGAAGGCCGACGCCGACCGCTACGCCGCCGAGAAGAAGGCAGACGCGGCCCTGTACGCGCGCCAGCGCCAGGCTGAGGCCGAGGCGTTCGAGCGCACCAAGAAAGCCGATGCCGACAAGCAGGCCATGCTCGCCGAGGCGCAGGGTATCGAGGCTCGAGGCCGCGCGGAGGCCTCCGCGATCGGTGCGAAGCTGACGGCCGAGGCCGAGGGTCTCGAGAAGAAGGCCGAGGCCATGACCAAGATGAACCAGGCAGCCGTGCTGGAAATGTACTTCCGTGCGCTGCCCGAGGTGGCGCGCGCCGTGGCCGAGCCCCTCTCCAAGGTCGACACGATCACCATGTACGGCGAGGGCAACAACGCCCAGATGGTCGGCGACATTACGAAGTCGATCAGCCAGATCAACGCGGGCCTGGGCGATTCGCTGGGTCTGGACCTTCAGCAGATGTTCACGGCCCTCGTGGGCGCCAAGGTCGTCTCCCCGACGATCTCCGACGCGGTTGCGGAGGGCGTGCGCGACGCCGCCTCTCCGACGACTGCGCAGGAGTGAGCGAGGCTCACGCTCAACGCGGGCAGTAGCCACCTGCGCCGCGGCCGCGCGAAGCGCGACAGTGCGCGAGGAGCCTCCATACGTGAGGCGGGCAGCTATTGATAGTGGTCGCTCGCGATACATAGCGCGTGTAATACGGGGCGGGATCCTACGGGGTCCCGCCCCGCTGCTATGCCCAGCTTCCCTGCTGTCGGCGCTCCGCCGTTGGCACCCCACCGTCGACGCTCCACCCCCACAAAAGTCGCACGTAATTTAATCCGGTCACTTTTTGAGATACCTAGAAAACGTTGCAATTCCAACGACGCTATTTCACATGTTGAAGTAGTCGCTGGGGAATTACGTGCGACATAACGGGTTCCCACTCCAGCTAGCGGGTTCGCGTGCGACCAACACGCCAGACAATGAATCCGCCAAAGCGCAGACCCATTCAGCCAAAACCGTCGTTTTTGGGTGCCTTTCACCCAATGGGTCTGCACTTTTGCCGCAACAACGCTCCAGACCGCGACCTCATCGCCACCAATCGGGGGAATTGCACTACACGAGCGTCCGACACGCCGACGACACACCGCCAGCAGGATTCGTGTAGTGCATCCCCCCATGGTC
>NZ_ALCB01000134.1:0-9372 GCF_000282935.1 Actinomyces sp. ICM39 | reverse complement strand
CGAACGATACGTTCGGACCCGCCCCTGTTTGTCTTCAGTTGCGCGTCACGTCAGGTGCGCTCGGCATCAGGCGCTCAGCGCGGGGATCAAGGCCGGAGCGTCCCAGCCCCGGCCTCGTCCCCTTCAGGCTCAGCCGAGCCAGGCGCCGGAGGACGCGAAGTGGTAGCGCTTACCGTCGATGGTGACCCAGCCGGTGACCATCTTGCCGGAGCCGTCGAGGTAGTACCAGGTACCGCCGTCGTTGACCCAGCCAATCGCCATCGCGCCGTTGCCGGTCAGGTAGTACCACTTGCCGTTCACGGCGGTCCAGCCGGTGGCCATCGCGCCCGAGGTGTTCAGGTAGTACCAGGAACCGTTCACGTTGGCCCAGCCGGTCGCCATCGCGCCCGAGGCGTTCAGGTAGTACCAGGAGCCGTCGACGTCAACCCAGCCGGTGGCCATCGCGCCGGTGGCGGGATCGAGGTAGTACCAGGAGCCGTCGACCTTGGTCCAGCCCGTCGCCATGCGGCCGGACGGGGTCATCCAGTGCCATGCCGCGTCGAAGGTGACCCAGCCGGTCGCCATCACGGCGTCGCCGTTGAAGTAGTAGGTGGAGCCATCGATGGTGACGTACTTGCTGCGGGCACAGTAGCCGTCGTTGTAGCAGTACTTCCAGCCATCGGCGCTGTTGGTCCAGGCGCCGCCGTCACGCAGGGATTCATCCATGTGGAAGTGGATCGAGTCCTTGACGTCATCATCGGCGCGGGCGTCCTTGTTGCGGCCCTCGGCGGCAACCGTGACCTCCACGTGGGAGGCGTCGCCGATCAGGTCGGTCGCGTTGTAGGGGCCAGCCACGAGCGTGACCTCGTTACCCTCGAAGGCGCCCGTGCCGGTACCGGTCACGGCTTCCTTGTCGCCGACCTTCAGAGAGGCCTTGGTGACGGGGCCGGAGACCGTGGTGCGCACGTAGACGGTACCCGAGACAGACGCGTCGGCCAGCGGACGCCAGTCGGTGACTCCGTCGTGGGAGTACTCGACGCTGCCGAGGACGGGCTGCGGCTGGTCCTTGAGGACGGCGGCCAGGGCGTTGACGAGGCCAGCGCCGCGGTATTCCTTACCGTCCTCGGGTGCAGCGAGGCGGTCGTAGGTGTAGCCGGCCTGCTTCTTGAGCAGGGCGATCGTCTGGTCGGGCGTGTAGTCCGGGTGGATCTGCTTGATCAGCGCGGCCACGCCCGCAGCGTGCGGGGAGGCCATCGAGGTGCCGGACAGGTAACCGAAGGGCGGATCCTTCTTCCAGGTCGGCAGGGTCGACCAGATGCGCGAGCCGGGGGCGGCCACGTCCACGGAGTTCTTGCCGTAGTTGGAGAACTTGGAACGCTCGAACTTGGCCGTGGCCGGGTCGGTGCCGGTGGGCAGGGCGACGGAGGCCACGGAGACGACCGAGTCGTTGACCATGGCGGGCACGTCGATGCCGCCGGCCACGTTGCGCTCGACTGCGGCGCCCTCGACGTCGTTGGGCGAGGCCTTGTCGATTGTCGGGTTGTCGTGGTCGTCGTTGTCGTTACCCTCGGCGGCGATGTTGACGACGCCGTGGTTCTTCGCGTAGCGGATCGCGCGCGAGGCAGCTTCGAGGCCCGCCGCCTGGGAGCCCTCGGTGGGCATCCAGAAGGCGTAGGGGTCCATGTAGTAACTGGAGTTCGTCACGTCGATGTCGTGCTCGGCAGCCCAGTCGAAGGCGCAGGCCACGTACTCGGGGTAGAAGGAGCCGGCCTCGTTCGAGGTCTTGATCGCGACGATCGTGGCGCTGGGGGCGACGCCGTCCACACCGTAGGCGTTGTGCGCGGCGGCGATGGTACCGGCGACGTGCGTGCCGTGGTAGTGGTCATCCTTCCAGTCCGCGGGGTTCTGGCTGGGGATGCCGTTGATCTGGCAGCCCACGGAACGCGAGGCGTCCAGGTGCTCCTTGAGGTCCTTGTGGTCCGGGTCGATGCCGGTGTCCATGACGCCGACGGTCACGTTCTCGAGGGGGACGTCGACCTGCTGAGCCTCGAGCGCACCGACGGCGGCCAGGCCCCAGGCGTTGGCGTCACCCTCGTCGGGGGTGAAGTCGTTGAGCTGGGAGTCCGCGGACAGGCCGGTCGAGCGCGTGCCAGCGGCGTCAGCGACGGCGTTGGCCTCGGCCGCGGTGGTCTGCGGCTGCTCGGTACGCACCTCGGAACCGGTCACCGTCTTGTAGCGGGTGGGGCCAATCGACTGGTAGGAGATGCCGGCGTCAACGAGGCTCTTGCCGAGCGTCGGCGCGAATGCGGCCTTCACCGACTGGACGAAGAAGGTGTTGAATTCGGGGTACTGGGCCAGGACCACGCCGTTTTCCGAGGCCTTGGAGACGGCCGCGTTGAAGTCGTAGTGGGAGGCGTCAGCAGGCAGGTTGACCGCGTAGTTCATGACCTCGTCCTGGGCGCGAGCCTCGGAAGTGATCCCCGGGACGCCGGCCGCGTGGGCGGGGGCGCCGAACGCGGTGAGCGTGACGCCGACGGCGAGCGCGGCTCCTCCCGCGATGAGGGTCTTCCATGAGCGTTGATGCATCATTGTTCCTCGTTTCTGTACGGATGGGGACGCGTCTCCGGGGCTTTCCGGATGGCACGCCATTGCTCCATCGTCTCAAGGTTTGTCACTAACCTCCTAGAGGGTTTCACAATTTAAGAATTCTTGACCTTTTGATGAAGGAATGGAGAGGTTGACATTTCGGCGAGGGATAGCCCCTCCCCCCACGCTCTTCCCACACACCCGACCGGCCGACCAGAATCGACCCACCAATCAATTAGGCAGTTTGAAGAGTTGAAAAATACCGAGCAATTAATTTGATTGTCAGAACAAGAGGTCTCCGCTATTTATCTTGTATTTTTCGATTTGCCAGACAACTTGACAGTTGTGCATGACCCATGACGAACAGCTGTGTTACGGTCGGAGACGACAGTCACACGCGAGTGATGGGAGGCACCGTTGCCAGCATCCGTCTACGTTCGCTTTGACGCGCCCGAGGGAGTGCCAGCGACAACACGAGAGAGCACCACATAAACAATCGACCCGCCCAGCCCCACTCGGCACAATTGAACAATAACGATATTCTCCACGCCTAGCTGGAGATAAGAAGCATCAAAACTTGCCAACATCGCGATTGCCGACCTACACAGAAAAGATACCCAGCAAAACGATTTCAAGTACCACAAGGAGCAGCTATGCACATTTCACATCTATCTTTTAAAGGAATTCGCGGATACTCAACAAAGACTTCAATTGACCTAAGCCCGGCAACTAATTACTTTGTCGGCGAAAACAATAGCGGAAAGACCTCAATCCTTGACGCTATCAACTACCTCCGAAACGACACGAATACAGCTAAAGACATTTTCACCATTGGCATTGACGAATCATACGTCGAAGCTACACTATCCTTCGCACCAGACGAGGCTAAAGACGCTCTCGGCAACAACTACACAAAACTCGAGGACTTCTTTTCGCACACCGACAACAGGGACACCATTCATATCCGCCGCCAGTCCTACGAAAACACTGTCATCAACAGCAAAACAGGAAAAAGTTCCAAGTTCACAACAAAAAACATTTTCATACGCAATCCAGAAACCGAAAGATTCGATAATCCTACGGGAATCGCAGCGCTCATTCAACACATGTTTGACACATGCTTCATCTACGCCGACGAAAAAGTCGCAGATCATGCAGATATGGGAAAATCAAAGACACTGGGAAAGCTAATATCGGAACAGCTTTCGACGATTGAAGAGGGAGCACCATGGCAACAGTACATTGCATCCCACGCCGCGCTCTTTGAATCAACTGGGTCCGGAACAGTTCAAGAGCAGCTCCAGACGACTGCGGAACGTGTGAGCGCACTCATGAGCGACCAATACGGCGACACCTCCATTAGCTTCGCTTTTACACCACCAGAAACGCAAGCGCTCCTCAAGTCCGGACAGGTGTTCATCTCAGAACCACAAGAGACTATCGACGAGATGCCTCTAGAGAACAAAGGCACTGGCATGCAGCGCGCCTTCATGCTCGCACTGCTTCAAGTCGTCGCCGAAACATCAGGCAACGCTCATTCGGGAACAATTTACGGCCTCGACGAACCAGAAACCTGGCTGCACCCCCGGGCTCAAGCACAGCTCAGCCAGGCGCTATCTAATCTTTCATCCAATGGACGACAGATCTTCATCCTTTCCCATTCACCTTACATGCTGAAAAACATTAATCCTAAGAAGGACCGCGTCTACATTGTAGAACGGACAAGAGGCACACACACCATCACATTAGAGAAAAATTTCCGAACACAGCCACAACAGCACATCACATTGAATGCTATCAACTACTACGCATTCAAACTCGCAACGCCCGAATTTTTAGACGAGTTATACGCACGTTTTCAAGAAGTCGCTGCCGGCGCTAACTCATCACTCTCAGAAAATGAAATCTGTGAACAACTCAATCAATGTGGAATACAAGCAACGCACGATTGGATCGACAACCGGAACAAGAACAAGATCAAGTGCAAGAAGCGACAGATCAGCATTTATGTCCGAAACTCAATACACCATCCAGAGAATTCCATGAACACTCCGTATACGCAAACTCAACTACGCGATGCGATTGAAGAGCTGATTTCTGCCATCAACTTCAAAAAGGCTCACCCATAGCGCCAGTTATCCACAATCGCACATCAGTTTTTGGGAGAAGAAAGATACTCGTCAGCTCGCGGTCCTCCCGAACATAGGCGCAGGCAATACGGCAGTCACCGCGGCCAGGCCCTTTCCTCATGAGCGAGGCCTCCCCGGTAAACCCGGGGAGGCCTCGTCAACGTTGGGCAGAAAAGCACCTACGACCGCAAACCCGCGTCCCTCTTCGACGGGTACCGCCTATCCTCTCCCCTCCACCAGGGCATCCAGGCGCGGTAGCCGTCGGCGGGCGGGGTGGGTGAGTCGGGCTCGAAGCCGAGCTCCTCGGGTGTCTCGGGGATGCGGTCGACCAGGAAGTACTTGTCCCGATCGTCGCAGTGCTCGCGCACGATGGTGCGGAACTCAGACAGCTCGCAGTACAGGACGCCCGTGATCGGGTTTCGACGGCAGGCAATGATCTTGTACAGCCAGTAGGCGAACAGGGCGACGTTGGCCGCGAGCGCCAGGACCGCGCACGCGATGTTCGCGCGCGGGTCCATGGTCGCGAAGTTGAAGATGTCCGAGGGAGGAACCAAGACCTCGGGCAGAAGGGTGTTCATGGAGATCCAGAAGACCAGCGTGAAGCAGCGGAACCAGATCCACTGGCCCTTCGCCCACGTGAACGCGGGAATCGTGCAGGCGAGCAGCAGGGCCAGCGTGCAGTACCACGTGTAGTCGGCCAGGGAGTTGTACAAGAACGCGTGGTTCCACAGGTCGTAGGCGATCACCCACGGCCACACCATGTCCACCCAGATCAGGCCACGCACGGAGCGCTTCCCGGGTGAGGTCACGATGATCTTGCCCAGGCCCGTGATCGTGATGATGTTGAGCAGGCCGGCCGCAGCGGACAGGAGGTTCCAATACCCGCCGATCGTGCGGAAGCCCGTCTCCGGGTCGATGCCGACATGGCGGGCGGACAGGTTGGCGGCGACCTCCTGGTACCACTGCTGGGAGTGCAGCTCGGCGGTGACTCCCCTGGCCTCCGGCAGGCCGGCGATCATGTCGATCGTGTGCGCGTCGTTGACGCCCTTTAGACACTGCCAGTCGGCGCCGCACGCGTAGTACGCATCCGCGTTGAAGTAGATCGTCAGGTCGCGGATGTTCGCCTCCATGATGTTGACGGCCAGGCCGATCCACAGGGCCACGCCCAGCCAGATCGCGTACTTGTGCGCCTTGACTGGGTTGCGCTTCGCGTAGACCAGGACCGTGCCCGTCATGGTGGCGGTCAGGATCATGATCGCGTACTTGCCGAACGGGAACCACCCCACCATGGGCGTCCCATGGATCCACGCGTAGGGCATGAGCGCGATGCCACCCACGGTCCACACGGCGAAGATCGTCCAGTTCCACCGCCTATTGATTTCCGCGACGGCGATCTGGGCGGCGAGCACCAGCAGCCAGATGAGATAGACCTTGGGAGTCCCCAGCTCCCACAGGAAAAGCGAGTCCACGGCATTCTCCTTCGAACGCACAACCGGGCTAATAGTTGTCGGCTATCATAATCCGAAACACTAACCTAGTGTGCGGGGTTCACCGTCGAATCCCCATCGTTCCGGGGCTCCCCACGGGCCAGCGCCAGCGCGGGCGCCCCTCGTCAATTCCTCAAGGAGGAGGACCCATGACACGCCACCGTCTACCCCGTCGTACCCTCTGTGCCGCTGGCCTGACCGGAACCGCCGCGCTCCTGGGAGGTATGTACGCCTTCAGCCAGCTCAGCGGCAAGGCCACGCCCGAGGAGCAGGCCTGGCACTACCCGGGCGACGACCTCATCGACGCCAACTACGACAACGGCTACTCCTCGACCTACGCAATCACGATCGACGCGCCCGCCTACGCGGTGTGGCGACTCTTCAAGCAGATCGGCGCGGAAAAGTCCGGGTCCTTCTCCTCGGAGTTCCTCGAGCGCGTCTTCGCACGCCTGCCCTTCTTCAACTCCTACGAGATCCAGGAAGAGTTCCAGCAGCCCGACTCGATGGTGCCCGGCGACATCGCGGCCTTCGACTTCCACGGCATGTCGATGGAATGGGCGGACGTCGTACCCGGCAAGTACATGGTCCAGTGGGTCGACACGAAAAACCCACCCAAGGCGCCCGGCTCCTACGCGTTCCGCTTCCCCGGGATGACGAACTTCGCGGCCGCCTGGTGCTTCTACATGGTGCCCCTGTCGGGCGAGCGCACGCGCCTCATCAACCACTGGCGCATCGGCTACGAGCCCGCCTCCCCCACCATGAAAGCCCTGAACTGGGTGAACATCGAGTTCATCGGCGGCTGCATGACCCACCTGCAAAACCTCTACGTCAAGCGCGTCCTCGAGTTCAAGAAGAAGCAGCACCTGACAGGCCGCTTCATGCGCGGCATGCTGGGCGGGCGCTTCTTCAACTCGGGCACGCCCGCGGGGCGCTACGACGGCACTCCCCTGTTCGAGGAGACCTTCACCCAGTGGTTCCGCTACGGACGGTCCGCCCCGGCCGTCGCCGAGATCCGCCCACCCGTCACCGACGACCCCTCCTGGCCGCCGACGGGCGCGGACAGTCCGTGGGCGGGCGAAGTCGATGCCTCCTACTTCGAGGGCTGGCGTGAGCCCACCTTCTCCTGGGAGGAGCAGATCCGCCAGAAGATGGAGCGCACCTACCTGCCCAATTGGGGGAAGGAGCAGCGCTGATGGGCGGCATTACTCCCCCGGACTACCCGACACTCTTCTTTTTCGAGGTCGGCCAGTGGTGGGACTACGCGATGCTCCTCCTCGTGATCGTCCTCCTCGCGGGCGGGGCGTGGTTGGCCCAGCGCAACATGTGGGTGGTCCTCGCCCTCTTCGTGGTCGTGCCCATCACCCTGACGATCTTCTGGTGGCCGTACTCGACCGCGGGGACGGCCTCGGCGGGCTGGTTCCCGATCGTGAAACAGTACTCGGCGCTGGCGGGGTCCCTGTGCCTCGTCGCCCTGCAGGTCTTCCCAAAGCTGCGCTACAACCGCTGGTACCTGGTCATCCCGCCCGCGATCCTCGCGATCAACATCGCCGAGGCCGTGGTGCGTGACTTCCAGTGCTACGGGATTCACGGGGTGGATCCCTCGCAGGGGATGGTCACGTGGGGCGGGCCGTGGAACATCATGAACGGCATTGCGGGCATTTTGAACCTGCTCACGATCTCCGGGTGGGTCGGCATCTTCGTGTCCAAGGGCAAGGAGCGCGCCCTCATCTGGGGCGACCTGACGATCGGATGGATCATCGCCTACGACCTGTGGAACCTCGCCTACGTGTACAACTGCCTGGCGGACCGGGCGTGGTACTCGGGCGTGGCGCTGCTGGCCTCGTGCACGATACCGGCGCTCATAAAGTTCGGGCGAGGCGCGTGGATCCAATACCGCGCGTACACGCTCACGCTGTGGTCGGGCGTCGTGCTCACGTTCCCGCACTTCATGCACGATTCGATATTCGCCCACCGCAGCGCCCACAACCCCTGGGCGATGCTCATCCTCTCGGCGGCCGCCCTGGTGGCGAACGTGTGGGTATTCGCCGCGCACGTGCGCACAATCGTCTCCAAGCGGCGCAACCCGCTCACGCAGGAGGTCCACGCCGACGAGGCCACCTACGTCTCGCTGATCCGTGACCTCGCGTCAGAGGAGGACAAGGAGCTCATCGCCGCGCGCCTGGGCACAACACCCGAGAAGGCGGGCTTCACGTCGACAAGCGAGGGGTAAGTCCCTCTTCAGCAAACGAGGGGCCGCGCACGAGACAACGTGCGCGGCCCCTAAGCGTTCAGCCGGAAGGAACCCCGGTCACGTGGCACCAACTCCCAGGCCATCCCCCACTACGGGACGGCCTGGGCGCGGGGGTGCCAGCGCAGTCAGGTCGTAGCCACGCTCAGCCTCGTCAGCCCACGCCTGTATCTGTTCATCGCTGACAGGATTCTCATGAATGAGATGATCGCTCATTTGACTCCTTGTAAAACAAAGCCGCCGAACCGCCACCAGCGGGACCTGCACGAACACATGCTCGGTCTACGACCACACTCTCCTACTCAAGCGAATCAATCAAATCGCGCACAAGCTGCGACGGCGTCGTACCGCGCTCCTGAGCGACCTCAGCAAGCTTCGCACGGCGAGAACGATCAAGACGGAGGGTAAACGGCTTCGCACCAACACCGACGCTAATCGGACGTCCAGCCACAGACGAACCGAGGTGCTTCCCGTCGTAAGGAACACCGTTCTCGGCCTCGTTCCCCCAACGTTCCAGATCCTCATCAGTGAACGTCGCACCATCAGCTGACGTATACGTCGCCATCATTACCTCCTTAAACCAACCTCTGCGAGCACCGCTCGCGTTACCAGCATCGCATGGAAAACAAGCCATCCATCAGGCTCATCCTCAACCGCGATATATTCCAGAAGCCGACCCTTGCGGTCGAGGCCAACCCCGACCCACTGGATCGGATGCGTATCGCGCGCACGCGAACGCAACGTCCCCTCGAAGGCCGCGATGACATCGTCATCCTCAACATCACTATGACGTTGATGGACACGAGGATGAACCCGGACTCGCACGCGATCACCTCCATAGTTTCGTATAGACATCAGTGTAGTACGAAATGGGTCTCCAGGGAACGGGACCCCCACAACATCTCTCCCCAAGCAGGCGCGACAGGTACGAGGGGCCGCGCAC
>NZ_ALCB01000133.1:0-7549 GCF_000282935.1 Actinomyces sp. ICM39 | reverse complement strand
GCCCGGCCAGGCCCCGCCGCCGCCCCCGGGCGCCGCAGCCTGGCCCTCTGTTTTCTCTGGCGCCCTTCACGCCGGCGGTGCCTGTGGTTCTGGTGTGTCCGGGCCCCGCCGCCCACGGGTGCCACAGCCGGGCCCTGCGGTCTCTCCAGTGCCTTCCATGCCGGCGGTGCCAGTGGTTCTGGTGTGTCCGGCCAGGCCTCGCCACCGCCTACGGGCGCTGCAGCCTGGACCTCCGGTGCCTCCTCAACGGCGGCATCGGGGTACGACGTCCGGCTTAGAGTGTCGTCGCGAAGCCCGGCTTGGCCTCACCGCCGCGTATACGCACCCATACGGGTTCCGGTGAAAGAAATATCGCCCCAGCTCGGTGCTCTAGTTCGTGGCATGGTGCTTCAATGAAACAAAAACCGCCCAGGCGCGCTCAAAATCGACGAAAACTGGCCTATTTGCGCGTGCTGGGGCGAATAATATTTCACGGTGCCCCGCAACAACTCATGCATGGGCGTTTTTTCTTTCAAACCGGTCCCGCCTGTGGTCACCGGTGTCAACAACTATCGCCGGATCATGGACGCAGAGGTCGGTGGCTGCTTGTTGATCTTCCCTGCCGATGAGGGGTGCCGCCATGTTGGGGCACAGAGGCCGGCGGCCGTGTGCTGAGCCTCAAAGGCGGCTGAGCCCGCAAGAGGAATTCTCCTGCTCGGACTGTTCGATCCGCAACCGTGAATAAAATCGCCCTGCTCGGCCTGTTCGATCCACATGCGTGAATATATTCGCCCTGCACGCGGAAAAGTGCCCAAATCGGGTGTTTTCTGGTGTGCTGGGAGAGTTTTGTACCGGAGATGCTGCTGACGGGGGTGTGCTGGGCGAGTTTTGTACCGGAGATGCTGCTGACGGGGGTGGGCTGGGCGAGTTTTGTATCGGGTGTGGTGCTGGTGGGGGTGTGCTGGGCGAGTTTTTCGCGGAACTGCTGCGGGACGGACCGCGGTGGGCGAGTCTTTTCGTGGAAGAGCCGCTGCACGCTCTCACCGTGAACGTGTCTATGGGCGTCCGCAGTCCTTGTGGCCATCGCTCATCAGCTGGGGGACCACTTTCGCATGCAATTCCCCTCAAGGTATTTCAAGTTATGAAACCGAACCGTTGAAATTCTGCCGTTTTGTGCCGTCGTGTATGCGGGCTCTGCGGGAATTGCATGCGACTTTTGGAGGGCGGGTGAGGTTTGCTCTGATCGCTGGCCTCGTGACGGTATGCGACCGGAAGGGGCGGCGTTGACCCACGCCGCGACTTACGGTGGGGAGAGGCGTGTCAGACACGGTACTCTGGGCCTAACGGCAGCGGGCCGGCGTGCCCGACCTCAACGTATGGCAGGTGCTCCATGTTCTTCTGTAACGATGCGCTGAACCCCGCAGGCAACGGCCTGGGCCCCGACGAGTGGTGGAAGGGCGCGGTCGTCTACCAGATCTACCCGCGCTCCTTCAAAGACTCCAACGGCGACGGCTTCGGCGACCTTGAGGGCATCCGCTCCAAGCTCGACTACCTGAAGTCCCTGGGCGTGGATGTCCTGTGGCTCTCGCCGATCTACGCCTCCCCGCAGGCAGATAACGGCTACGACATCGCCGACTACTACGACATCGACCCCTTGTTCGGCACGCTGTCGGACTTCGATCGCCTGCTGGAGAGCGTCCATGAGAGGGGCATGCGCCTCGTCATGGACCTGGTCGTCAACCACTCCTCGGACGAGCACCCGTGGTTCGCCCAGTCGCGCTCCTCGCGGGATAATCCGAAGCGCGACTGGTACATCTGGCGCGATCCGCGACCCGGGTTCGTGGGCGGCGAGGACGGGGCTGAGCCCAACAACTGGGGGTCCTTCTTCTCCGGCTCGGCCTGGGCCTGGGACGAGGCCACGGGCCAGTACTACCTGCACCTGTTCCACAGGAAGCAGCCCGACCTGAACTGGGACAACCCCGACGTGCGCTCCGCCGTCTACGAGATGATGAACTGGTGGCTCGACCGCGGCGTCGACGGCTTCCGCATGGACGTCATCAACCTGATCTCGAAGGATCCGGGCCTGCCCGACGGCGTCGTCTACCCCGGGCGCGCGTGGGGTGAGGGCTTCCCGCACTTTTCCGAAGGCCCACGCCTGCACGAATACCTCGCCGAGATGCGCCGCGAGGTGTTCGAGGGGCGCAGCGGCACGATGACTGTCGGCGAGTGCCCCGGCGTGCGACGCGACAATGTCCTGCTGTTCACGGACCCTGCCCGGCGTGAGCTCGACATGGTGTTCCAATTCGACCACGTCGACCTCGGCCTCGAAGCGGGGAAGTTCCACCCCCGCCCGCTGCGTCCCGGCGAGCTCGCCGACTGCCTGAGCGCCTGGCAGGAGGCCCAGGGCGAGGTCGGCTGGAACAGCCTCTACCTGGACAATCACGACCAGCCGCGCGCCGTCAGCCGCTTCGGCGACGAGGAATACCGCTACGAGTCGGCAACGGCCCTGGCCACCGCCCTGCACATGCTGCGTGGCACTCCCTACGTGTATCAGGGCGAGGAACTCGGCATGACGAACAGTGTCTTCGAGGGCATCGACGACTACCGAGACGTCGAGGCGCTGCGCTACTACCGCGAGGCCGTGGAGTCGGGGGAGAGCCCCGAGTCGGTCCTGAAGGGCCTGGCCTTCACCGGCCGCGACAACGCGCGCACCCCCGTCCAGTGGGATGCGAGCGAAAATGCGGGCTTCACGGAGGGCACCCCGTGGATCGGCGTCACCCCGAACTATCGCGACATCAACGCGGCCTCCCAGGTTGACGATCCGTCCTCCGTGTACGCGTACTACCGCGCGCTCGCGGACATTCGCCACGGCCTGCCCGTCATCGCGGCCGGCTCATTTGAGCGCATCGACACCCCCTCGCCCGCGGTCTTCGCCTATAGGCGTACGCTCGGCGAGGTCGTGGCAACGGTCCTCGTCAACCTTTCCTCGCAGCCCGCCACCCTCGGTGAGGCGGCACGTGAGATCACCGGAGAGCTCCTCCTATCCAACCGCGATCTGCCCGAGGAGGACCGGGGTATCCCGGAGAGCCTCGGAGAATGGGAGGCGCGCGTCTATCTCGCGTGAGCGATACGGGCCCGGGATCGGCGAGATCCCGGGCCCGTGGGTCGCTGAATGTCGGTGAGGAAACCGGCCTCAGTAGTAGTAGGGACAATCCTCCCAGCGGGGGGCGCGGTGCTCGAGGAAGGCGTCGCGCCCCTCCTGGGCCTCGGCCGTCATGTAGGCCATGCGCGTGGCCTCGCCCGCGAAGACCTGCTGGCCGGCCAGGCCGTCGTCGGCCAGGTTGAAAGCGAACTTGAGCATGCGGATGGCCTGCGGGGACTTCGTTGCGATGGTCGCGGCCCACTCCAGGGCGGTCGCCTCGAGCTCGGCGTGGGGGACGGCGCGGTTGATGACGCCCCAGCGTTCGGCAGTTTCAGCATCGTAGCGCTCGGCGAGGAAGAAGATCTCACGCGCCCGCTTATCCCCGGCCTGGCGGGCCAGGAGCGCCGAGCCGTAGCCAGCGTCGAAGGATCCGACGTTTGCGTCCGTCTGCATGAAGGCCGCGTGCTCGATGGAGGCGACCGACAGGTCCGCAACCACGTTCAGGGAGTGGCCGCCGCCGGCTGCCCATCCCGGGACGGCCGCGATGACGACCTTCGGCATCGTGCGGATGAGGCGCTGAACCTCGAGGATGTGCAGGCGCCCGGCGCGCGCGGGGTCGATCTGCTCGCGGCGCTGGGCGGTGGCAGCCTCGGGGTCCGCGCCCTCGACCTCGTAACGGTAGCCGTCGCGGCCTCGTACCCTCTGGTCGCCGCCGGAGCAGAAGGAGTATCCGCCGTCGCGCGCCGAGGGGCCGTTACCCGTCAGGATGACGGCCGCGACCGAGGAGGTCTGGCGCGCGTGGTCGAGCGCGCGGTACAGCTCGTCGACCGTGCCGGGGCGGAAGGCGTTTCGTATGTCGGGGCGATCAAAGGCGATGCGTACGACCGGCATGTCGGCGCCCTCGGGGCGGCCGTCGGCCTCGAGACCGCGCGAGATGCCGCGGTGGTACGTGATGTCGACAAAGTCGAATCCCTCGACCTCGCGCCAGCGAGTCGGGTCGAAGGTATCGGACACGAAGGGGAGAGCACTCATGTGTCGGATTCTAATCGACGAGGCAGTGGCAGGCGTCGGGCGTGCGCGCTCGAGAGGGGTGGCGGCGTTGTCGGCGCATCTGGGACGAAGGGCATGCGTGGGAGATAGGGTGCGCAAGCTAACCACACGGAACAAAGTCTGCTGTGCAGTAACCGTTCTATATGCCGTCTAGACAGTCGGGAGTGTGCCCTGCGAGATATGCCCACTTTCCAAACGTTCAACCGTTTGAGAAAGTCTGTCACTTTTAGGCACTTACTGCACAATTGGTTACAAGTTGATGTGTGTAAGATTTGTCGTTAGCGCGAGGTTGCGCGATAATATTACCGGTAAGTAAGGAGGGTTCTCGTGAATGCAGCGCAGCAACCGACGCTCATGCGCATCCCCATGCGCACCTTGAGTCGCCAAACGCGTTACGCCCTCGAAGGCGTCGACGACATATTGGTCTACAAGGTAGCGATGACGACGCGCTTCCGCGGCGTGACGCGCCGGGAGGGCCTGCTTCTGCACGGTCACGCGGGGTGGGGAGAGGCCGCGCCCTTCTGGAACTATGACGATGTGGAGTCCTCGCGCTGGCTGGCAGCCGCTCTCGAGTCCGCTCGACGTTTCCCGCCGGTGCCTCGGCGCAAGTTCGTGCCCGTCAATGTGACCGTCCCCGTCATCTCTCCCGAAGAGGCCTACGAGCGCGTCAAGGCCTCGGGTGGATGCGCCACCGCCAAGATCAAGGTCGCAGAACCCGGCGTGAGCCTGAGCCGCGATTGCGCGCGCATCGCCGCCGTCGCCGACGCCCTGCGCGAGACGGTCGGAGGGCAGGCCATGATTCGCCTCGACGCCAACGGTGCGTGGGAGGTCGACGAGGCCCGAGCCGCGATTCCCGCGATGGCAGCCGCCGCCGGTGTGGTGCCCATCGAGTACGTGGAGCAGCCCTGCCTGACGGTCGACGAGCTGGCGGAGGTTCGCCGCTCGGTGGACGTTCCCATCGCCGCCGACGAGTCGATCCGCCGCGCGGAAGACCCACTCGAGGTCGCCCGCAAGGAGGCCGCCGACGTGGTCATCATCAAGGTGGCGCCTCTCGGAGGCGTGCGTGCCGCGCTGCGAGTGGCTCGCAAGAGCGGGCTCGGAGTCGTGGTCTCCTCTGCCCTTGAAACGTCCGTCGGCCTGTCCGTCGGTGTCGCCGCGGCCGCAGCCGTGCCCGGTGTGCCCCGAGCGGCTGGCCTGGCCACGGCCTCGTTGCTGGTGGGGGACGTGACCGAGCCTCTGATTCCCGACCGCGGCCGCCTCCCCGTGGGGCGCCTCGAGCCCGACCAGGAGCTCATCGATCGCACCCCGGTCGACGGCGATCTCGTGTCCCGCTGGGGCATGCGCTTGGAGGGAATGGCTGAGCATCTCAAGGTGGGTGGCCGGTAGGCTGGGCCTATGCCCTCCGTTGATACCGCCAGCGCTATCCTTGAGTCCCTGGATACCCTGGGCGTCACGCACGTCCTGTACTGCCCGGGTTCGCGCTCTGCGCCCTTCGCCTACGCTCTCGAAGCGGGCTCTTTCGGCGGGGATGCGCGCGCCGTCCTGGATGAGCGTGGCGCCGGTTTCGCGGCCGTCGGCCTGGCGCGCACCGGAGCGCTGCCCGCCATCGTTGTCACCTCCGGCACCGCCGTCGCCGAGCTGGCCCCCGCTGTCCTCGAGGCCTCACACGCGCGCCTGCCCCTTCTGGTCCTGAGCGCCGACCGCCCCGGCGAACTGCGCGGCGTTGGAGCGTCCCAGGCGACCGATCAGGCAGGCTTCTTCGGCACGCACGTGCGCGCGAGCATTGACCTGGAGCCGCGGGAGGCCTCGCCCTCCCTCGTTGGGCACCTGACGCGCGCGGTCGCGGCCGCCTGCGGGGCTCCGAGTGGAACGCCCGGCCCCGTGCAGGTCAACGTCGCCTTCCGCGATCCGCTGACCCCCGTTCGTCCCGCCTCCGCCTCGGGGAACGAGGCCGGGGCGTCGTTCGTCCCTCGCCCGGCGCAGGTGGTCGCTGCGTTCCCCGTGCCCGTACGCTGGGAGGGCGTGGTTGGTCCCGCCGCCGCCGGGCTGATTGTTGCTGGTGAGGGGGCCTCGCCTTTCGCCCGCGAGTGGTCGGAGGCCTCGGGCTTCCCGCTGCTCGCCGAACCGGCGTCGGGCGCGTGGAGCGGCGGGGGAGTGACCCCCTTCGAGCAGACCCTCGTCGCTTCGTCGCTGGGGCGAGAGGTCGACGCGGTCGTCGTGACCGGGCGTCCGACGCTGTCCCGCCCGATCCAGGCCCTGCTCGCGCGCCCCGACGTGTGCGTTACCGTCGTCGATCCGCATACCCCGTGGGTGGACGTCTCGGGCAACGCATCGGTCGTCGTCGACGACCTCAAGCCAGCACGCGAGCCGATCCGCGCCGCTCAGGCCGAGTGGGCGTCTCGCGTGCGCCAAGCCGCTTGCGATGCGGGCGAGCGTATCGAATCCCTGCTCGCCGCCGGTTCCGGGCGCACGATGCTCGACCTGGCGCGGGCCGTCGCAGCCTCGACGAGCGGGCCCCTCGTGCTGGGCGCCTCCAACCCCGTGCGCGCCTTCGACCTCGCTGTCCCCACGCTGGAAGGCCGCGTCGTCCACTCGAACCGTGGGCAGGCCGGTATCGACGGCACCATCGCGACCGCCGTCGGCATCTGCCTGGGCTCCGGATACGCGGGCGAGGCCTTGGCCCCTGCGCGCGAGCGCGTCACCGCCGTCATGGGCGACCTCACGGCCTGCCACGACGCCTCCTCCCTCGCCCTGGCTGCGGCCGCTCGGGCGCACCTGGATATCGTCGTCGCGGACGACGGAGGCGGCGGCATCTTCGCCACCCTCGAACACGGGCGCGCCACCAGCCCCGAGGCCTACGACCGGTGGTTCGGCCTCGCTCAGTCGGTGGACTACGAGGCGCTCGCGGCCGCGTACGGCGTGGCCTTCGCGCGCGCCGACGAGCCTCAGGAACTGGAGTCGTTGCTCGCTCAACCCGCCAGCGGCCCGCGGTTGATTCACGCGCCCATCGAGCGCGCCGCGCACCTGTACGCGGCTGTCCGCGACGTGCTCTCCTGAGGGGACGCGTGTTCGCTGTGAGGTTGAACGGTTTGCAGGAAACTTCCAGGACGCTTTCAGTGGCCCTTTGAGGAAACGGCCCATACTGGTGGACAGATAACGAACTGACACCAGAGGAAACCATGACTCAGCCTCATATTCCGGCCGACGAGGCCGACTCGGCGCGCGACGCTGAGACGGCCTCGGCCCCCAGCTACCCGCAGCGCTCGACGGCTCAGGACCACTCGGCCACCCAGGAGCTTCCCTCCGCGCAGGACGCCACGCGCGAGATGCCCTCCGCCACGACGATACCCGCGCCGACCGCTGGCACGGTTCCGTCGG
>NZ_ALCB01000132.1:0-2571 GCF_000282935.1 Actinomyces sp. ICM39 | reverse complement strand
AGCGGCGCGACAAGCACCGCCGCAGGAACAGGACAGCCTACAGCCCCAGGAACGCCTTGATCGCGGGCATTTCGCGCACGGCCTGCACCAGGCCCGCACGGTAGGTTGCTTCCAGGCGTTCGCGCCGCGACTCGGTGTTGTTGATCCACAGGTTGTCGGGGGCGAACACGTAGGCCTGGCCTCGTTCTTCGAGTTCGAAGAGGAGGCGGCGTCCCGCGTTGTAGCGGTCGGGGCGCCGGGCCACGCCCTCGAACACGGACGGGAAAGAACGGTAGGCAGTGCGCAGGAGGGCGCCCACGCTGGCGGGCATGGGGCCCTTGACGTAGTCGCGGGGGCGGGTGAGGACGACGAGGAGTTTGCGGTAGCCCTCGCGCAGGGGCTGGTCGAAGGGCAGGCCGCCGTTGGGGCCGAGCGCACCATCGACATAGGTGTCGCCGTCGATCTCGACGGGAGGCATGAGGATCGGCAGCGTGGAGGAGGCGCGGATGATGGGTCCGAGCGTGTCCAGGGTGCTCATTTCCTCCTTGGAGAACCAGCGGACCTGCCCGCGCGACGCGTTGAAGGTCGCGACGCGCGTGGTCGCCGGGTTCGCCAGAAACGCATCCATGTTGAAGGGCAGGGCGCCGTCGGGGTAGCAGATCTGCTGGTAGATGTACTCGGCGTTGAAGTAGCCGTGGCCCTTGCGGAAGTGCTTGAGTCCGCCGAATTCGGGGTCTTCGACGAGGTCGACAAAGGTATCGTGGGAACGCTGGGCATCGCGTGAGGTGAAGTTGCACAGGTGGCTGGACCCCGCGGAAACCCCGGAGATATGGGGGAAGTTGATGCCTTCGGCGATGAGTCGGCTCACGAGCGCGGCGGTGTAGGCGTTGCGCATGCCGCCGCCTTCGAAGACGAGGGCGGTGTCGTCGATGGTGACCATCGTGGCGATGGATTCTTCGGGGGTCGGGTAGTGCTCTGGCGTTTCCTTCACGTTTCGACCCTACCGCCGTGCCTCGAACCTACGCGCGCGTATGCCCGGTGAAGACCACGTAGTGGTAGAAGAAGAAGCGGAACGCGGTGCCCAGGGCGAAGCCGACGACGTAGACGGCGATGTTGTCGGCCACCGCCGAGGTGTACCCCAGGATGTGATGGGTAAACAGCAGGCAGAACTGGGAGATGCCGATGCCGCAGGCGTTCGCAAAGAAGAAGAGGATGGCCTCGCGCGTAGCATTGTCCCGCGTGCGTCCGCGGTAGGTCCACAGGCGGTTGGCGATCCACGAGTACAGGGTCGCGGTCGCGGCGGCGATGAATTGCGCGGTGTTGGGGTGTCCGGCGAGGAAGCCGAGCGGCCCGTGCTGGAGCAGGTTGAACAGGCCGGCGTCGACAACGTAGGCGGTGGCTCCGACCATGCCGAATTGGATGAACTCGCGCACCCAGGCGAGGAGTCGCTCGGTGAGGCTCAGGGACGAGGCCGGGGCCGCTCCCCCGTCAACCTGCCCTCTGGTCCGGGGCTGGGGACGAGGCGCGGACGGGTCCGCGAGCGCCGCGGGTTCGAGCGCGGCAGCGGATCCGCGCGAGGGAGCTTGTTCGTCATTCACTCGTATAGTCTCGCACGGTCGTGCCGCTGTTTCGTGGATCCTCATCAGTTGGCCCACCTCTAAGATGGTCCACATGACTGACACGACCACGCGTGAGGCGGCCAATGCCTCGTCGATGAACACTCCCCCGGTTGCCCCGAAGCGTTACGGGTACCGGGTGCGCGACCAGTTCGGGCAGCATTTTGATGACCCGTGGGATTGGTTACGCGACGGCGAGGATCCCGAGGTCAGGGCTCATTTGGAGGCGGAGAACGCGTGGGCGGACACGGTGACGGCGCCGACGCGCGAGGCGGCCGAGCGCCTCGTGGAGGAGGTCAAGGCCTCCACGGCGCTCACCGACGTGACGGTTCCGATCCGCGAGGGCGAGTTCTGGTATTTCCGGCGTTTCGCGGAGGGCCAGTCGTACGCGACACATCACCGCGCGCCGGTGGAGCGCGACGAGGCAGGTGCCCCGATTCCGCTCGTCCCCCAACCGGGCGTCCCCACGCAGGGCGAGGAGCTCCTCGTCGATGAGAACGAGTGGGCGCGAGGGCAGGAGTTTTTCCGCCTGGCGGACATGTACCCGTCCCCGGATGGGCGCCTGATCGCGTGGGCGCGGGACACGAGCGGGGATGAGCGCTACACGTGGGTCGTGCAGGAGGCCTCGGGCCGCGTCATCGACGAGGCCGTGGTGGACGCCGGGTACGGCTTCGCGTGGGCGGATGATTCCGCTTCCTTTATCTACATGGGCGTGGACGACGCGTGGCGCGCGTGCGACGTGTGGCTGCACCGCGTGGGCACGCCGCGCGAGACCGACGAGCTGCTGTTGGTCGAGCCGGACGAGGGCTTCGAGATGGGGTTTGCGCCCTCGGGTTTCCCGGGGCACGTCGTCATTCATGCCTCGTCGTCGACGGCGGGCCGCGCGTGGCTGTGGCTGCCCGCCCACCCGTCCGTGCGCCCGCTGCCGCTCATGCCGGTGCGCCCGCGCACGCTGGTGTCGGCGGATTCGGCGGGC
>NZ_ALCB01000131.1:0-33200 GCF_000282935.1 Actinomyces sp. ICM39 | reverse complement strand
ACGCACATACGTGCACGGGCGCGGGCGGTCCGCGACAATAGAGACATGACCGCTCCCGATCCCACCGCCCACAGCGAGATGCCCGGCCCGCAGCGGTGACCGCGGACTGAGCCCCCTCCTCGTCGATCGAGGCGCGTGAGGAAAGCGGCCGCACGCGTGCGAGGGCGCGGGCGGCGCGGGACAATAGATCCATGAACGCTACTGATCCCGCTGCCCGCACCGACGCCGAGTGGAAGAAGCTCCTGAGCCCCATGCGCTACCACGTGCTGCGTGAGGCCGGCACCGAGCGCCCCTTCACCGGTGAGCTCCTCGATGAGGCGCGCGTCGGCACCTACTCGTGCGCGGCCTGCGGATCCAAGCTCTTTGACTCCGACGCGAAATTCGACTCCTCCTGCGGGTGGCCCTCCTTCTTCCAGGCCCACGAGGGCGCGACCGTCGAGAACGTCGACACCAGCCACGGCATGATCCGCACCGAGGTGCGCTGCGCGACGTGCGGCTCCCACCTCGGCCACGTCTTCCCCGACGCGCCCGACCAGCCCACCGGCATGCGCTACTGCATGAACTCGGCGGCCCTCACTTTCGCGCCCGCCCAGTGAACGCGCCCGGCCGGCGCCCCGTCACCGACCGCGTCCCGCCTCAGCTCTACATCGTTGGCTCCGGCCTCATCCAGTACGTGGGCGCGGCGCTCGCGGTTATTGCCTTCGCGTCCGTCGAACCCGCCTCCGTCGCCTGGTGGCGCGTCCTGACCGGCGCGGTCGTCTTGCTCGCCTGGAAGCGTCCGTGGCGCGGCGGCCTCACGCGCTCGGACCTGGCGATTTCCGCGCTCTTCGGCATCATCATCCTGACGATGAACTCATCGTTCTACGAGTCGATCGCGCGCATCCCCCTGGGGACCGCCGTGTCCATCGAGTTCATCGGCCCCGTCGCCGTCGCCGTCATCAGGGGCCGCGGCTGGCGGCCGCGCATCGCCGCCGTCCTCGCGTTCGCGGGGGTGGCGTGCATCGGCGGGCTCGCCCTCGACCTCAGCGTGCCGAGCGTGCGCGTCGGTGTCGCCTGGATTCTCCTCGCGGCCCTCGCCTGGTCGGCCTACATCGTCGTCGGGCAGAAGGCCTCGACCACGCGCGACGGGGTCACGAACCTGGCGCTCGGATGCGCGTGGGGCACCCTGTTTTTCGCGCCCTTCCTCGGTCCGGGCGCGATGGCGGCCCTGGTCTCGTGGAAGTTGATCGCGATCGTCGTCGGGGTGGGCCTGCTGTCCACCGCGATTCCCTACACCTTCGAGGCGCTCGCGATGCGGCGCCTGGCAGCGTCGACCTTCGCGTTGTTCGCCGCGATCCTGCCGGCCACCTCCGCCCTGGTCGGGGCCGTCATGCTGCGCCAGATCCCCGGTGTCTTCGAACTCATCGGCCTGGTCCTGGTGTCAGTCGCGGTCTGGCTGGCCTCGCGCGAGTAAGGGCCGAGTGGTGGACGTTTTGCGGGTCGGGCAGCGCCATCCCAACTGATAGTCGTGGCCGGTCTATGAAAGATGGCGCCTTCCGCTGAATTCGTCGCGATGAGGTGCCCGATCCGGATAGGTTGTGACGATCCGGATAGGTTGTGACGATCCGGATAGGTTAATAACCTATCCGGATGCGCGTTACCTATCCGGATGTGTACAACCTATCCAGAATGTGCCGGTGCGCCGGGCGCGGGTGGTACCAAAACATGGTGGATGGGGTCTCGAAGCCACTCAGTCGAGGCTGAGCTGGCGAGGCGTGCGCTTGCCGCCGCGGGCGATCACCCAGAACGCGAACCATGCGCCCACCGAGCCGACGATCATGACGAGCACCATCGGCACGGCGCTGTCGCCGCCCGAGGTCGCCAGGGGAGCGGCGATGCCGTTCGCGATCGACTGGAACACGCCCATGACGGACGAGGCCGTGCCTGCGTGCTCGCGCGCCTCGCTCATGGCTTGCGCGCCCGAGTTACCGAAAATGAACGCAGTCGCCGTCATGATGAGGGCGAAGCCCACGCACGTGAGGATCAGCGGCAGGTCAAGGACGAACGTCGAGATCGCGAGTGTCACCACGCCGGTCGCGGCGATCGTGAGGCCCGTGATGATGAGCGTGCGCGGCGTGAAGTGCGAGATCAGGCGCACGTTGACCAGCGCGAAGCCCGTCGACAGCAGCGCATTAAACGCGAACACCCACGCGAAAGCCATGGGGGACAGGCCCAGCGGTCCCTGCAGCACGTACGTGGCGTTCGAGATGTATCCGAACATGCAGAAGCTTGAGAAGGCGTTGGTCAGCATGAAGCCCACGAAGGGGCGGATGCGCACGACCTGGACGAGGCCGTGGAAGAACCGCGGAATACCGCCGGGGTGGCGGCGCTCCTCGGGCAGGGACTCGGGCACGACGAACCACGCGAGGGTCGCCATCAGGAGCGTGAAGCCGGCGAGCAACCAGAAGATCACCCGCCACGTCGCGTGCGTGATGATGAACGCGCCGAGGACCGGGGCGAGCATCGGCGCGAAGCCAACGATCGCCTGGATGAGGCTCATCGCGCGAGCTAGCGTCTTGCCGTGCGCGACGTCGACGAGGATCGCGCGCGCCACCGAGGAGGCGACGCCGCCGCCGAGGCCCTGGAAGACTCGGCCCACGAGCAGCACCCAGATGCCCGGCGTAAACACGCAGATCATGGAGCCGACGAGGGCAATGATGCCGCCCGCGACGATGGGGCGGCGACGCCCGATCTGGTCCGAGATTGCGCCGCCCAAGACCTGCCCGGTCGCGTAGCCCACGAAGAAGGTCGTGAGCGTGAACCCGAGCATCGTCGAGTTCGTCGCCAGGTCCACCGTGATCTGGGGGAACGCCGCCGAGTACATGTCGGTCGCCATCGGCGGCACGGCGTTCTGCACGGCGAGCGTGATCAGCAGGGCAACCGTGAGCGCCCCGCCGACGATTCCGCCGCGGTCCCGGGTGTCGTTAGTCGTCATGGTGTGATTGTGCACCCTTTAGGGCGCTAAATAGACGCTGCGGTCGATTATTTGACGCATCTCGCACGTCGCAGGCGGTGACGTGCACACATGTGCGCAGGCGTGCAGCGCTCCTTCCGCGCGAACACCTGGACCGCGCTCACTCCTCGTCCGCGAGTGCCTCCAGCGCATCCGCCGCGGCCTCGATCTCCTCGCGCGTCGGGCACGAGGCCGGGCCGGGTGTCGCCGTGGCGAGGGCGCGCGCACACACTGCGAGCCGGATTGCCCGTTCGATAGGTAGGCCCCTGGCGAGGGATGCCGCGAAAACTCCGGAAAACACGTGCCTGGCCTCGAGTGGGTCCTCGGCCCCGAACGGCGGTGCCGGGCAGTGAGTGACCGTCGGCCAACTCAAATCTTTACCGCCGTAGTTAGGCCTGGCGAAGTAGGCCCCCTCCAGCCCCGACGGAACGAGCGCGTGGCAATCGAAGAGCCTGGCGGCCTCGAAAGCAGCGCCGCGGAAGGTGCGGCTGGCATCGAAGGCGGAGCGATCACCGGTGATGCCAGTGCCCATCCCCGCGACCTCATCTTGGCCAATAACGAAGACGGTGTTGTCGAAGGGAATGCCGGAGGGCATATTTCCTCGGGAGGACGTGTCGAGGACGAGGCGCGCATGTTCGGGCAGGCGCAGGAGCGCCTCGCGAGCGGCGTCATCGTTGCCCAGGTCGGTCGACGCGTATCCGTACGAGCCCGCAAACTCTCCGTCGTAGTAGAGCACGTCTGCCGGGCCCATCGTCTGGGTGAACTCAGCCCACGCATGGGTTGGCACCGCGCACTTGTTTTTCATCGCCTTGACGATGTGGCGTTGCCCCGAGTTGTCGGTGATTGTCACGCGGTAGCCGTTGTCCATTCCCGGGATGCGCGGCCCCGCGTTGATGATGCCTTCTCGTTGCAGGATTTCCTCGATGAGTGAGGCGTGCGGTCCCTCGCCAATCGGGCCGAGCGAGACGGCCTCGAGCCCCATGCATCGAGCAGCGCGCAGGACCTCGATGCCTCCGACCAGCTCCATTCCCTCGTCGTCGCCCCACACGTCCCCACCCGGCTCGGGGAAGGAAGACACATGTAGCGACTGGTTGAGCACGAGCTGGCCCATGTAGGCGACGCGCCCCACGGGAGCATCTCCGCGCGTGGGACCGAGCGGAGTCGGCGGCGACACCTGCGTCAGCAGCGTCCGCCGTGTCATCAGGGTGGAGTCGGGATCCTCGAACGGGGAAGGTGCGTTGGGTGACTCCCAGGTTGGTGTAGCACCCTCATCGGAAGTGCCATCTTCGCCAGGAGCCTCATCCGCGGGCGCGGGGCGGCACGCGACGAGGCGCTCAGCGAGCGATGTCAGGTCGAGGTCGTTGACTTCCTCGACCTGCATCCAAGAGCCGCGCCGCAATTCGTGATGGCCCTTCGCTTCGCCGCAGAGAGCGCCGACGAGCGCGCTCATGAGGCTGGTGTCGCCGCCTATTCGCGTGATCCCGTAGCGCGAGAGCCAGTGCGTGAGGTACGTGCTCAGTCCGAAACACAGCGGGACCATGCGCGTGGGTTCCGGGGAGGAGCCGAATTGCTCCGTCAGTATCTGTGTGGGTGTCGTCGCCACCTGCATGGCGATGTTCATCGCCCGGCGCGTGGCCGCCACGACGTCTGGATCCGGGCTCCAGGTGCCGCGCGGTTCCAGGGATTCCACGAGGTGAAGGGCCTTCCACAGGTGGTTATGCCTCGTCGATAGCCTCTCCTGAGAGCCGTCCACCTGGAGGGAGACGCCAGCGGCGAGGAGGGCCGCCGCCTGGAACTCCTGCCGGGTGAGACCTTCCCCTCCGCAAGCCTCCCATACGGCCCGCGAGAAGGCCTCGGGGTCGGCCGTCGAGGTCGCGATCCCGACGGGAATGGCACGCACAAGCTGACGCCACCCCATCGGGGCAGTGTCCGCGCGGTCCCGGATGGTCGCCCCGGCCTCGTCGCCGAGAAGGGTCGAGGCAGCCGCCAGGATCTCGTGCGTCACCTCCGTGACCGTTCCCTCGGGAACGCCGGGCTTGGCGGGGTGGGTGATGTTGCGATCCCTCCATGTCGACGGCGGTCCGTAGGTGCGCTCGATCTCGTCGGGGGACATGCCACGGGTGGGCAACCCGGCCGCGTCACCGATCGCGCAGGCCAGCAGCACCGCCTGGGCGCGCTCAGAGCGTGTGTCCATGTTGCTTTCTCCTATTCCGCAGCTGTGTCCGCGGTGAGCGCGTCGGCGGCGGCCTCGATCTGGCTGCGCGGCGGGCACGAGGCCGGTCCGACGGCCGTCGTGGACAGCGCGCCCGCGCAGTTGGCCAGCAGGAGCGCCCTCTCCATGGGGATACCATGCCCGAGGGAGGCTGCCAGGACACCGGAGTGTGCGTCCCCCGCGCCGTTCGTGTCGATCGCCTCGACGTGAGGCGTCGGGATGTGGGCCGCATCCTCATTGCTGGCATTCGGCGCTGTCCCGGCGGGGCGCACAAAGTATGCCCCCGCCGCTCCCGCGCGCACGAGGACGGGATGGCCCAGCAGGCCGAGCATCGCGCGCGCCGCTTCGTGAGGCTCACGGCACCGGTCGCAGACGCTCGAATCCCCTCTCTGCTGACCAATCTCCTGAGCCTCCCTGTGGTTCATCGACACGATGACGTCGTCGGAGGGGAGATCGGACGGGATACCGATCACGGGGGAGACGTCGAGGAGGACGCGCACGCCCTCGGGCAGGACGCGCAGCGCCGCCTCCGCAGCCTCCTTGTTCGCGGGGTGGTCCATGAGATATCCGTCGACGTAGAGCACGTCGCCCGGGCTCATCGTGCGCACGAAGTCAGCCCACGCGCTCGCGGGTGCCATCGTCTCGGCGCCCTTTGTGGAGATGAAGGTGCGCTCGCCCGTGCGGTCCGTGAACGCGATGCAGAACCCGTTATCAATGCCCGCGATACGAGGCCCGAGGTCAGTGATCCCCTCGCGCGCGAGCGCTGCTTGGATGAGGGAGGAGTAGGGGCCGTCGCCGATCGGGCTGAGGGAGACGGCCTCGGCCCCCATGCGCCGCGCCGCCACGAGGGCATTGAAGCCACCGCCCACGTGCATTCCCTCGTCGATGGCCCACACGTCGCCACCGGGCGAGGGCAGAGCCTCGCCGCGCACGGCGAGGTCCACGAGGATCTGGCCCATGAGGACCACGCGTCCCGTGTGATCGTTACCGTCGGTGCCACCGTGACGGCTGGGTGTAGACGGTTCTGTGTCCGGTATTGAGCGGGCGGTATCAGAGGGTGGAATCATGCTGTTTTCTTCCTAGTTGGACGCCGCATCATCGGGGGAATTCCTCCGCGTGGAAGCAGGCTCACTCGTCTCCTCGGAGACGTACACCCGCCGTTCGACGAGGCGCTCGGACAGGGGAGCCACGCCCGGGTGGGAAACCCTCTCGATCGTGGCGAGGTTGTTGGGAGAGAACATCGTGACGCCGCGAATTGCCCCGAGAACGGCGCTGGAAATCGCCGCGATCACACTTGTCTCCCCGCCGAGGACGGCGGCGCTGACAGCAGTGGACTGTGATTCGTCCTTGAGAATAAGTGCGAAGGCAGCAGGAACCGACTGCGTCGGATCCGCAGACGTGCCGATCGACCCGCGCACGCGCTCGTAGATGTCATCACGGAAGTTGCGGACAGTTCCAATCGCCTTGCGCGTCGCCTGCAGCACGTCAGGCTCGCTGCTCGCGGAACCACGCGGGGGAAGAGCTGCCACGTAGTCGATAGCTTCTCCCAAGATGGAACCGATTCCACTGGCCCTGTAGTGTTTCTTGTCAATGCCCAAGGAGATTGCCGCGGCGACGAGAGCGGCTGCCTGGAACTCCTGCCGGGTGAGGTTCTCGTTTCCGCAGGCCTGCCACACGGCCTCCGCGAAGGCCTCGGCATCGGTCGTCACGGTCGCGATGCCCACCGGAATAGCGCGCAGGACGTAGCGAGAACCCGCCAGCTCATCACCCGCACGGTCCTCGGCTTCGACCCCGAGTGGGGAGGCACCTTCCGAGAGTAGCGCCGAGGCTGACGCGAGAACCTCGTGCGTGACGGCCGTGAGTGTTCCCGCGGGTGCTGCCGGCATCGTGGGGAGGGCGGTGGTCGAATCCGTCAAAAGCGGCAATGTGCGGCGCAGGTCCTCAACGAGTTCCGCCGACATCCCCTTGAAGAACATGCCGACTGCATCGCCGAACACGACTCCCGCCAGCGCCCCGAGAGCGTGCGTGCGGCGCTCCAGCTCAACATCGTCTCGCTCTGGCAGGGTGCGAGCCGCGGCCTCGATCTGTTCGCGCGTGGGGCACGAGGCCGGACCGGGCATCGTCGTGGCCAAGGCCCCCGCGCAGTTCGCAAGGACGATGCTTCGCTCTATCGCGTTCCCCTCAGCGAGGGCGGCCGCGAGGGCTCCCGTCCAGACGCTGTAAGACCCGTCGTGGTCGGTGGACACGACGGTGGGGGCTGGGAAACGGGTCCGTGGCTCGCTCGCCTCGCCCATCGCGTGGCGCGGTCGCGCGAGGAAGGACTCGTACGTCATCGTGCTGACCAGCGTGGAACGATGGAAGAGGGACAGGATGAAGCTCGCGGCGTGAGCAGGGACGTGGGAGGCATCGAAGGCGGTGCGATCGGACATGAATCGCTCACCCAAACGCTGTACCGACCCCTGGTCCAGCACCGTCAGGACGCTGTCGTTGCGAACATTACGCGGACCGATGAATGCTCCCGACATGTCTTGGATCACTCGCACGTGCTGGGGGAGATGGGCCAGCGCGTGCTCGGCCGCCGCTAGAACAGGTGGATTGGTTTCGATTCCCGCGTCGATGTAGAGCACGTCGGAGGGGCCCAAAGTGCGGATGAACTCGTCCCATGCATCCCGCGGCATGCCCGTGATTGTTTCTGTTTCGCCTGGTCCGAACTTTCTGGTGATAGGCGACATGAACCCGCTATCGCCCCCGGTCACCTGTGGTCCGACATTCACGATCCCTTCGCGTGCCAGTGCATCGGTGATGACTGAGGAGCGCGGGCCCTGCCCGATCGGGCTCAGAGAGATGACCTCGACCCCCATGGCGCGCGCCGCCAGCATGACCGTGAAGGGGCGTGAGAGATAGACACCCTTTCGGGTGGTCCACTCGTTCCCGGCGGGAATGGGGTCCTCCTCGGAGCCCCGGTCGTATCGAAGCATCAGTTCGGACATGACGATGACCCGGCCAGACGACGCCTCTGCAACGTTTGAATCCCGCTGTTCATCGGTGCTTGGGCCATCGGCAGCGGCGCGGGTGGACGCACCAGATTCAGAGGCCTCGAAGGGGGAAGGATCACGCCGGGGTACGCGCGGAATGGAATCGCCCAACGCTCGACGGATCCACTTGATGGGGGTGAGAGGATGCAGTTCGAGGAGCTGACCGGTGATCCCCAGCCAATCCGGCTGGGCGCCCTCAGAGCATTGCGCCAGATTGGGTTCTGGGAGTACGCCGGTTGGCTTGAAGATCCCAGAAAGCGTCTCTGCAACCGCCTCGCACAGCGCCGGAGATCCGCTCAACGCGAAGCACTTCGAGGCCTCGTCGGCGCCTTGTGGAGAGGCAGCCAAGAAGAAAGCGAGCGGAACGATCCGGCTGGAGGGAGCGCAGTCTGACAGCGTTTCCTGAAGTACGGGCGCGGGCGACGAGCGCAGATCAGATTGGGTATTGGCAACCGCCTTCAGGGTGCGCTGGGCCACCTCGAGCACGTCCGGGCTGCTGTCTGTTTCGCCGCGAGGGGTCATTGCGCTCACGACATCGACGGCGTCCCACAGGGGGTCGATGTAGGAAAGAGGACGGGTACGGATGCGGGTATTGATGCCGATGGACACCGCGGCAGCAAGAAGCGCGGCGGACTGAAACTCGTTCCGGCTCGTACACCCGCATACACGCCACACGGTCTCGGCGAATGCCTCGAGGTCAACCGTCGACAGCGCGATGCCGACCGGTATCGCGCACATGAGACGAGCATCAGCGCTCGCGGTGGTGGGTAGCTGCGTCCCGGAGTGGGTGGTGCAGTCCTCGCCCGGTGCTCGCAGCAGCTGGAGGGCAACGGCCATCGCCGAGGTTGCGACCTCGCAGCCAGGCCCATCGGACGCCTCGAGCGTGTCCGAATGTGCTGCGTCTGCGCGGGCCAAGCCTGCCAGCGCCCCGAGAGCGTAGGGGAGTCGTGGATCCATTCTCGTTTCTCCTTGTTAGGCCTGATCGCGGGTCAGAAGATCGTGAGCGGCCGCCTCGATAGCGTCTCGGGCGGACAATGAGACGGGGGTCGCCAGTGCAGCCGCGCAATTGGCCAGGAGGATCCCTCGTTCGGCACTCATGCCCAGTGCGAGGCAGGCTGCCAGCGTTCCGGAATGAACGTCCGCCATCCGCTCCGCTCTGAACGCCGGATTGATCGAAGGCCCCGCAACCCGTGTGAGAGTGGGGGACAGGATACGGGCGTCATCGAGCGTGGGGCGCGCGAACAGCGCATCATTGTCGTCAGTGCGTGCGACGATGTGGCGCGCGCTGAGCAGGCTCAGAGCGCTCGCCTGCTGCTCGGGCTGGTCGCGGTAAAGCGCGAGAGGCGACTCTGCGCTGAAGTGCTCCCTGAATGTCGCGTGGTGGCTGATTTGTAGCGATACGAGGACGTTGTCGAGCGGGAGATTGTTGGGGACACCCTCGTCCGATGCCCCGTCGAATACGACGCGCACGTGTTCGGGAAGTCCTCGCAGGGCCTCGTTCAGGGCCTGTGCCGTGGCGTCATGGCCCATGAGCGCCCCATCGATCCATAGAACGTCCGAGGGCCCCAGGGATTCGATGGCTTCCGACCACCCGCGCGATGCTAGGGAGGGCATCGGATTCCTCGTCGAAAGGGTCAAGAACCAGCCGTTGTTGGTCCCGCGTAGGATCATGCGGTACCCCTCGTCGGCGGAGAACTGAAGGCGGTAGCCGTTGTCCACTCCACTCAGGTGAGGGCCGGCGTTGACGATATTCATGCGTCGCAGCGCCTGCGTGATGATACGCGCGTTGGGTCCCTGCCCGATGGGGCCGAGCGACACGACCTCGGCTCCCATATGGCGAGCCGCCGCCATGGTCCTGAACATGCCTCCCGCAGTCCGTCCCTGGTCCTCCGCCCACACGTGTTGCCCGAGTTTCGGGTACTTGTGTGCGTGCACGAGATGGTCGGCAAAGAGCTCACCGAGGAAAACGACGCGTCCGGGCTGAGAGCCGCCGCGGAGCGCCGCGAGAGGCGTGGGCGGGTTGATGGACTCGAAGTAGCGCTGACGCGTGCGCTGGCCAGAATCGGCGTCCTCGAACGAGGAGGGCCCCGACGGAGCGGCCGTGTCCGAGGCGCGAGCGTCGCCGGGGTAAGGCACGCGCTTCGCGAGCAGGTCATGTGCACTCTGTTTGAAGTCCTGCGTGAACACCTTCTCAACCAGGGGGTACCCGTAGGGCCGCAGGAAACTCACGCCACGAACCGCGCCGACCAGCGCGCCGGCGACGGACAGGATCGTGTGCGCTTGGGGGCCGAGGTGTAGGGGAGAGGCCAGGAGGTGGGGGTTCTGGTAGCGGGAGGCCAGGGCAAAGGCCATGGGAACGATCTGCGAGAGCGAATCGCCCGCACCGATGTGCTCGAGGAGACGTTCGAGTGGGGATTCGACGTACTCGTTCATGTCGCTGACGATGTTCAGCGCCCTGCGCGTCGCGGCCACGACGTCAGGTTCCGGGCTCCACTCTCCGCGTGCCTCCAGCGACGAGGCGATATCGACGGCTTTCACCAGAACATCGGCCACGCGGAAGTGCGGGCTGTCGAGGCCGAGTGACACGGCGGCGGCAACGAGGGCTGACGCCTGGAATTGCTGGCGCGTTGGCTCAACCATCAGATGGTTGTTCCACACGGCGTCTGCAAAGACCTGACGTCCCTTTGTCGGGGTGGAGATGCCGACCTGGACGCCGCCGATCAGTAGTGCGTACGGGTGTTTGGTGGGGGCCAACAGTGACGGCAGTGTCGGCGGCTCCGCCGATTTGTCGACTGTCAGCAGCTCGAGAATGGCTTTGCACACGCTTGCAGCGTCGGTACTTTCCTCGCCCGAGGTATCGGCCCCGAGCGACCGACCGTAAATGAGTCCGGCCATCGCACCGTGGGCGCGATCAAAACGTGGATCCATGTCAGTCTCCCGATTCACTCAGCGCGTCGGCCGCGGCCTCGATCTGGCTGCGCGTCGGGCACGAGGCCGGGCCGGGCACGGTCGAGGCCAGGGCACCCGCGCAGTTGGCGAGCACAAGCGCCCGTTTGAGCGCAACGTCCTGTGCGAGGCAGGCGGCCAGGACACCCGAGTGGGCGTCGCCCGCGCCGTTTGTGTCGACTGTTCTGACACTCGGGGTCGGGATGTGGAAGGTTGACAGGTCGGCTGCGCCATCGGCCGGTGCGAAGTACGCGCCACTCTCATCCTTGCGGACGAGAACGTGATGCCCGAGCCTGGCGGCCAGGGCTGTCGCTGCCTTATCTGCTGGTAGCCAGGAGGGGAACTTTCGCTCCTCGTCAGGAATCCTCTTCCACAGGTCCTGCGACTCATCGTAATTCATGGAAATGATGGTGTTCGACGGCAAACCATCAGGAATTCCGACGACGGGGGAGACGTCCAGGACCACGTGCACTCCCTCGGGGAGGACACGCAGCGCGTTGTCGGCCGCCACCTTGTTGGACGGATGATCCATGAGAGATCCGTCGATGAACAGCACATCGCCCGGCTTCATCGTGCGCACGACATCGGCCCACTCGGTCTCGGGTGCCATCGTCTCGGCACCCTTCATGGCAATGATTGTGCACTTGCCGCTGCCCGTGATGAGCGCGGTGCGGTACGCGTTGTCGCAGTCCGTTACCCGGGGGCCTGCGTCGACGATTCCCTCGCGCGCGAGGGCAGCCTCGATCATCGAGGCGTGGGGGCCGGTGCCGATCGGGCTGAGGGAGACGGCCTCGGCCCCCATCCGGCGTGCCGCCGCGAGAACGTTGAAGCCCGCGCTGACGTGGAATCCCTCGTCGTTAACCCGCTCGGAGCCGCCGCCGTACACCGGGGCGTTGCCCGCCAACACGTGGTCCACGAGGATCTGCCCCATGAGGAGGACTCGGCCCGCCCCGGGATCGGAGGACGAGGCCGGGGCCGGCACCTCGGGGACGTCGGCCTCGCTCGCACCCTCAGTCTCGGGGGACGTGGGTGCGTCTGCGGCAGGCTCGTGAGCCGCACGCAGCTCCAACAGCTCGAGGGCGACGGACGGCAGGTCCAGGCGGGAGGCGAGTTCAACCTGGGCGAGGCCGCGGCCGACAAAGACCTCGAAGCCGAGGGCGGCGCCCAGGATCGCGCCCGCAATCGCGCCGATCGTGTCGGTGTCGCCGCCCAGGTTGGCGGCGTCCAGGAGGGCGCGTGGCGAGGGGTCGCGCGCGAGCAGCGCGAAGGCCATGGGGATCGCCTGCGCCGAAGCCACGGACGTGCCCACCTGCTCGACGAGGCATTCCAGGGATGATGAGGCGGGGTTGGCGACCAGCTGCATGGCCCTGCGCGTCGCCGCGATGACGTCCGGGTCGGGGGTCCACGCGCCGCGCTCGGGCAGCGAATCAACGTAGGAGAGGGCCTTCCATAGCAGGCCCCTCAGATCCGGGGTCGTCGAGCGAGCCGCGTCAATACCCATGGACACGGCCGCCGCCACGAGGGCAGCCGACTGGAAACCCTGGCGCGTCGCGTGCGTGACCTGGCAGGACGACCAGACGGCATCCGCAAAGGCCTCCGGATCGGCCGTCGACATCGCGATACCGATCGGGGTGACGCGCATCGCCGCGCCGTTCGTGGTCCCCGCCCCACCCACAGTCAGCGGGTCCTCGCCCGCGCGCACGCGCTCGAGCGCCGCCTTCGTGGAGGGTCCCAGCAGGTCGAGCGACCCGCGCTCGATCATCGAATCCTCCCAGGCCAGCAGAGCGTGGGCGAACTCGCCCGCGTCCAGGGCCACGCGACCCGAGGAAGTGCCCCGGCCTCGTACCAGGAGAGACGCCACCAGCAGCGCCTGCTCCGTGTCATCCGTGACCGAGCCCGCCGGCATCCCCGGCGCGTAGGGCTGCGAGGCGTCACCGTCGACGAGGCCGGTGATCGTCCCGTACACTGCGCGGATCTGCTCCGGGGACATCGCCTGCGTCGGCATGCCCAGCGCGTCTCCGAGCGCCAGGCCAGCCAGGGCGCCGTACGCGCGAGAAAAACGAGGATCCATGATGCACCTCCAACGCGGGCGCACGCCCGCAGATAGCGTGAACGCCCCGGAACGTTCCGAGGCGACCAGTAGGCCCAGGGGGACTCGAACCCCCAACCTACGGATTAAAAGTCCGCTGCTCTACCATTGAGCTATAGGCCCAGCAGCCCCATTGTAGGAGGAAGAAGTCCCCATGGCCCAATCGAAGATGCCGCGACGCCCCGCGATGCTCGACGCCGCCCGGGCTGACGCCATCATCGGCGACGAAGACCCCGCGGCCACCGCGGCCGTTGCGCACACCGCCGCCTGGGCCCTCATGGGCGTGGGTGACGAGACCTTCACTGACGCCGACGTCGCGCGCCTGCGCGAGACCGTGCGCACCAGCGGGGTGGATACGATCGCGCACGTGTGGTCGCGCAGCCCCGAGTTCACCCTCCCCGGGGCACTGTGGCGCATCTACCTGCTGCACGAGTGGTACCACCGCGACCCACTCCTCGTAGCCGAGCGCTACGCCGAGGGCTCGCGCGCCCCCATCATCCAGGGCCTCGAGGCCCCGGTCGAGCTGCGGCCCCTGAGCCTCATCATGGAGGAAGTCGACTCGCTGCTGCGCGGCGACCTGACCGACGACGACCTGGAATACGTGCTGGGCGAGGCCTCGCGGGCCATGCGCGTGCTCGCCGCCGGCGAGGCCGGGGCCCTGTGGATCGAAGACCCCGCCGACCCGCTCGCCCACCGCGTCACCATGCGTCACTCCGCGCTGCTGGTCACCGCCGACGAGCTCGACGTCGCCGCGCGCGAGGCGGCCGTCGGCACCCTTGACTGAGCCTTCGTCGGTAGCGCCCGGGCTGATCTCGGCGTCCCCCGGACGGACTCGTGGAAGGCCCGAACCGGGGTGACGTGGCGCGCCCACCAGGGCACGGGCGCGTGCGGGCGACTACCCTTGTCCCTATGCGTCCGATGCCAGCCCCCCGCCCCCAGCGACTCGTTCGCTCCGCGGGCGCACTCGTCTGGCGCTTCACGGACCCCGAGCGCGTCGCCGTCCCCGGTGAGTCCATCGACCCCGCGGACATCGAAGTCCTCATGGTTCATCGGCCGCGCTACCACGACTGGTCCTGGCCCAAGGGCAAGACCGAAAACGGTGAGTCCCTCGTCGCCGCCGCCGTGCGCGAAGTCGAGGAGGAAACCGGCCAGATCATCACGCTCGGCGCCCCCCTGACGACCCAGCGCTACCGCCTGGGCGGCGGACAGACCAAGGAAGTCCACTACTGGGTGGGCACCCCCGTCCCCGCCGGTCACGCCTCCGAGCGCCTGCGCGCCCCCGTCGCGCGCGCCCCGCGCACCGAAATCGACCAGACCGCGTGGACCTCGCCCGAGCGCGCCGCCGACATGCTCACGCGCCGGGGCGACCGCCGCCTCCTCGCCGACATCGTCGCCCGCGCCCGCGAAGGCCGCCTCGTGACCACGACGCTCCTCGTCCTGCGTCCGGGGCAGGGCCTTAGCCCGCTCCTCGACGAGGCCGGGGACACCCACGCATCCGCCTCTCCTGCCGCTTCTTCCGGCGGCTCCGCTGCGCCCGCTCAGGTGGCGGTTCCTTCCAAGCCTCGCCCCGCGCCGACCCCCGCCATGGTGGCCTCCGCCGCGGCCAGGAGGGCCGCCCAGGTGGAGCAGGCCTCGGCGAAGAAGATTGAGACCGTGCCGGAACCCGTCGACCCGCCGCTCAGCCGCTTCGGCGTGCGCCAGGCGTTCGACCTCATCGACCTGCTCTCGAGCTTTGGTGTGGCCCGCGCGTTCGCGTCGCCGGCAGCCCGCTCGCGCCAGAGCCTCACCCCGTGGGCGTCGATGGGCGGGGGATCGGTGACCCTCGTCGAGTCCCTCGATCTGACCGCCTCCGGCTCGGATATTCAGATCGACGCTGAGGCGCGCCTCGGACGCGTCCGTGCCTTCGCGGCCGAGCGCCTGCGCGAGCACGCGGCCCCCACGGTCCTGTCTGTCGCCGGCCCTGCGCGCGATGCCATCATCGAGGAGATCCGCGCCTACGCGTCGGCTCCCGTCGCCGGCGCTGAGGCCCCGTGTCTGAGGCACGGCCAGGTCCTCGTTGCCCATGTCGAACACGGCCCCGATGGGCTCGTCGTCGCCGCCCTCGAAACCCACGGCGTCACCACGAAGGACCCCACCGCGCCCGCGCGCAAGGCCTCCAAGAAGCACTGAGGCGGCCCGGCACAAGCCGAGCCGCCATCAGAGCGCACGAGCGCAGGTCACATGCCGGAGTCCTTCACGGACTTGGACAGCTTCTCACCGTCATTCGAAATCGCGATGCACACGATGTCGCGGTCGCCCCGCTTCCAGCTCGCCTCCGTCGGGAACATCGTCGTGATCCTCAGGTCGGAGTCCTCGTAGGCGGCGCCCACGTATCCCTCGAAGGCATTGGAGCAGATGCTCTCCATGCGCATGTTGAGCCAGTCCTCGGAAGGACGCTCTTTGTCCGTGAGCTTTTCGATGTGGTAGACCTCTCCGTCGTGCTCGGCGGTGCACTCGACGACCTCGACGCGCGAGATGGTGCTGCCGTCCGGCAGCTGCACGCACTGACCGACCTCGACGTTGAAGGCCGAGGTGTTGCCGCCCAGGGCGCAGGCGGACAGAGTCATGGACAGGGCCGCGACGGACGACGCGAGCGCAAGAGTACGGGTAGAAACGCGGGACATGATGCTCCTTGGGTGATGGGACCGTGGCCGATGGGACGTGATGCGCACGGCATGGCGACGCTGACTGTCCGGTAGGACTTCGGCATCGCTGATGACACTATACAAGGTGGAGGTCGCAGGGGTAAAAGCGGTGGCGGCCCGGCACAAGCCGAGCCGCCACGAGCGCGCGTAGAAACGGTGTCACATGTTGGAGTTCCTCGCGGAACCGGTGAGCTTACTGTCGTCCTTGGCAAAGACATAGCATTCCACCGTGTGATCGCCCTTTGCCCAGGTCTCTGCCTTGGGGAAAACCCAGTCGTAGTCCAGTGTCGATTCCGCGATGGGCTTGCCGACGTAGTGCTCGAAGATGAGGCCGCAGATCTCGTCGCTCTCCTGGTCAAACTCGTCGTCAGACGGATAGCTATTTCCTGCGAAATGAAAGATATGGAAGTTCTCGGCGTCATGTGGCTGGTTGCAGTCGACAATCGTGACATTATCGTTATCGCCCGAAGCGTACTGATAGCACTCTCCGACCTGGGGTTGCACGTAAGTGGTCGCCGACGCGGAGGCCGCCGGCGTGCGGGAGCCATTCGAAGGCTTGCGGGTTCCGGAGGTCGACACGCTGCATGCGGACAGCCCCAGGCTCAGGATGGTAGCCGAGACTCCGAGGATCAACGCGGGGCGCGCGGGGCGGGACGTGAAAGAGCTGAGGGACATGATTCTCCTTGGGTGCTGAGGTGTCCGCTTACTTGTTGGAACCCTTCATGGAGCCGGACAGCTGAGTGTCCGTGCCGTCACCGGAAATGATAAAGCAAATGATCTCGCGGTCGCCCTGTTCCCAGCTGCCCGGGGACGGGTAGAGGATCGTGTAGTCCAGCTCGGACTCCTCATAGGGGACGCCCACGTATCCCTCGAAGGCCGCCAGGCAGGCGTCGCCGCCCATGTCCTCGAGCTCGGAGTCGCTCGGGCGCTCGTCCTCGGTGACCTGGGTTAGGTGGAAGACCTCGGCGTCATGCAAGGCAGAGCAGTCGGTGGTCTCCAGGTCGGTGATGTTATCACCAGTGGGCAGCTGAACACACTGGCCGACCTTCATGCTAAAAGCGGAGGTGCGCGGGCCGAAAGAGAGCAGGCTGCAGGCCGACATGGTCATGGCCAGGGCAGCCGCCGAGGCCGTCAGAGCCAGGACGCGAGTCATGGTGCGGGACATGGTGCTCCTTAAGGGGGCTGTGTTGGATGGGGTATGCGCTGGTCGGCACTGTACGAACTATAACAATCGAAATACCGGATGGTAAAAGTATCGGGTGGTGCGTGGCAGGAAGCCGCACACCACCCGATGACAGTCGGATGTTGGTCGAACCCTACAGGCCCGACTCCTTCACCGACGAGGTGAGCTTCGAATGATCCAACGGACGCGCCAGGCACACGATCGAGCGATCGTTTTGCGCCCACGAATCCTTCGTCGGGATCATCCACGTTGCGTCGAGGGACGAGGTCAGATAATCCGACCCCACGTACGCGTCGAACGCGGAAATGCACTCGGTTTCGGCCTGCCGGTTGAGCGCCTCGGCGCCCGGGAAATCCCCGTCCGCCGCGGACGCCAAGGCAAAGACCTCAGCGTCATGCTCGCGCGTGCAGCTAGTCTTATCGATCGTCGTCGCCGTGGTCGCGCTCTTATCCTCCGGCAGGAGGATGCACTGCCCGACCCGCATGTGCATGACGGACGAATCCGAGCATGCCGCGAGCGGGGCAGCGGCAAGAGCGACGACCGCAGCCGTCACGACGAAGCGACCACGCATCAGTGAACTCCAAGAGGCAGCGCCACGACGAGGTACACGATGCCCGACACCAGAGCGGCGGCCGGCAGGGTGAGGAACCACGCGATGACGATGTTGCCCGCGACGCCCCAGCGAACCGCCGAGAAACGCTTCGTGCAACCCACACCCATGATCGCCGTCGACACGACCTGTGTCGTCGAGATGGGGGCGTGAATGACGTAGGAGCACAGGTACAGGATCGAGGCGGACACGGCCTCGGCCGTGAAGCCGCGAGCCGGATCCAGGTCGATGATCTTACGGCCGATCGTGCGCATGATGCGCCCGCCGCCAGCCATCGTGCCCAGTGAAATCGCCAGAGCGCCCGACACCTTCACCCACAGCGGCACGTTCATCTCGCCCGTGATGGGATCGAGGATGTTGTGTGTCTCGCCGTAGCCGCCGGCCAGTAGCGCCATGACGATGATGCCCATCGTCTTCTGCGCGTCCTGGATGCCGTGGCCCAGGGCCATGGCAGCCGAGGAGAAGCGCTGCGCGGCGCGGAAGCGGCGCATCGTGCGGTGATACTGCGCCTTGCGTAGCGCCCACAGCACGAGCTTCATGGCGATGTAGCCGACGACGAAGCCGATGATGGGGGAGGCGAACATCGGGATCACGACGTGGCTCATGATGCCCCACCAGTGCACGACCGTGCCGCTCATGAGGCCTGCGCCGACCATGCCGCCGATGAGGGCGTGCGAGGAGGACGAGGGGAGGCCAAACCACCAGGTGATCAGGTTCCAGATACAGGCGCCCAGCAGGGCCGCCAGGATGATGACCAGGCCCTTTTGCTGCATCTCCGGCAGGGGAGACTCGGCGTAGTCGCTGATCGAAATGATGCCTTTACCGACCGTCTTGGCGACGGCCGTGCCCATCATGGCTCCGATGACGTTCATCGTCGCGGCCATGAGGAGCGCCGCGCGGGGAGTCCACGCGCGCGTCGACACGGAGGTCGCGATCGCGTTCGCCGCGTCGTGGAAGCCGTTCGTGTAGCTGAAGAACAGCGCGACGGCGATGACGACGCAGACGAGGATCAGATTCAGATCCACGGCTCAGGATTCCTTCAGTGCGAGGGACTCGATGACGTTAGCCAGCTCCTCGAAGGCGTCGGCGCAGGACTCGAGGCCCTGGACGATGTCCTTGAGCTTGATGATCGTGATCGCGTCGAGGCCGGAGTCGAACAGGGCCGTCAGCGTGCGACGGTAGGCCAGGTCGCCCTCGTTCTCGAGGCGGTTGACCTCGATCCAGTAGTCGCGCATGTCGACGGGCGACTTGAGCTTGGGCATGTTCTCCGCGGTCAGGTCCGCGCAGTGCTTGATGACGGCGATCTGCTCGTTGAGCAGGGAAACCAGGGAAGTGGGGATGTCGGCAATGCCGTAGACGACCAGGAGGTCGCCGGCCTCGTCGATGAAGTCCAGGCAGTCGTCCAGGTGGGACGCCAGGGACTGCAGGTCTTCGCGGTCGAAAGGCGTGATGAACGAGGAGTTGATGCGCTGAACGATCGCGTGGTTCAGTTCGTCGCCGCGGTGCTCGACCTCGTGGAGCTGATCGCGCAGGGCGATGCGCTCCTCGGGGGAGGCGGCGTAGATGTGCGTCAGGAACTCGACGGCCTGCACGAGCTGGCGGGCCTGGGATGTGAAGTCTTCAAAAAAGTCAGGGCCTTGGGTCTTGTTTCGGAATCCCATGGTGTATTCGGTCCTTCCAATGGTGAACAGCACTATTGTGCTACGTGTAATCGTCGGTCATGGGGTGGTGAGACTTCAAGTTCAGAGATGGAATTGTGACCCCATATTGGGTGTTCTATCTCACGGCGATGGGTGATTGGACGACTTCCGTCGCATTCGCGAGGTCGGGGCGGGGTATGGCGTTCATAAAGGCCCTTGTGGGTGGGTTGAAGGTCCCTATCGGTCGGGCGGTGTGTGACTTGTTCGACTACCATTGAGGTGTGACCGGGACCAAGCGCCCGTAAGCGCGGGTGTGGGGTCCGGCATGATTGATTCTGTCAATCGAGGACGCAACTGCGGCCTCGACAATCCGAAATGCCTCAGGAGGCAAAATGTCCGTGACCGAACAGGACGTGCGTGCAGCCGCTCCGGCGAACGCTCCCGAAGATGTCATCAAGTGGGTTGCTGAAATTGCTGAGCTGACCACGCCTGACGCCATCGAGTTCTCCGACGGCTCCCAGGAGGAGTGGGATCGCCTGACCTCTCAGATGGTCGAGAGTGGCATGTTCACCAAGCTCAACGAGGAGAAGCGCCCCAACTCGTTCCTGGCTCGCTCCAAGCCGTCCGACGTTGCGCGTGTTGAGTCCCGTACCTTCATCTGCTGTGAGAAGGAAGAGGACGCCGGCCCGACGAACCACTGGGCCGACCCCAAGGAAATGAAGGCCACCCTGCGTGAGAAGTTCACGGGCTCCATGAAGGGCCGCACCATGTACGTGGTGCCCTTCTCCATGGGTCCCCTGGGCGGCCCCATCTCCCAGCTCGGTATTGAGATCACCGACTCCCCCTACGTCGTTGTCAACATGCGCATCATGACCCGCATGGGTGCTGCTGCCATGGACCTCATCAACGAGGGTCGCGTGTGGGTTCCCGCCGTTCACTCGGTCGGCGCTCCCCTCGAGCCCGGTCAGGAAGACTCCACCTGGCCCTGCAACGACGAGAAGTACATCACCCACTTCCCCGAGACCAACGAGATCTGGTCCTTCGGTTCGGGCTACGGCGGCAACGCCCTGCTCGGCAAGAAGTGCTTCGCCCTGCGTATCGCCTCGACCATGGCAAAGCGTGACGGCTGGATGGCCGAGCACATGCTCGTCCTGCGCCTGACCCGCGAGTCCACCGGCCAGCAGTTCCACGTCACCGCCGCCTTCCCGTCGGCCTGTGGCAAGACCAACCTCGCCATGCTCCAGCCCACGATCCCCGGCTACAAGGTCGAGACCGTCGGCGACGACATCGCGTGGATGCGTCCCGGTGAGGATGGCCGCCTGCGCGCCATCAACCCCGAGGCTGGCTTCTTCGGCGTTGCCCCCGGTACCTCCTACAAGACCAACCCCATGGCCATGGAGACCGCCAAGGCCAACTCCATCTTCACGAACGTCGCCCTGACCGACGACGGCGACGTGTGGTGGGAAGGCATCGACGGCGACGTTCCGGCGCACCTGATCGACTGGCACGGCAACGACTGGACCCCCGAGTCCGGCGAGAAGGCTGCTCACCCGAACAGCCGCTTCACCGTCCCCGCCGCGCAGTGCCCCATCATCTGCCCCGACTGGGAAGCCCCCGAGGGTGTCGCCATTGACGCCATCCTCTTCGGTGGCCGCCGCGCCACCAACGTCCCGCTGGTTGCCGAGCAGTACGAGCCCGCCCACGGCGTGTTCATCGGCGCCTCCGTGGCCTCCGAGGTCACCGCTGCTGCGACCGACGTCAAGGCCGGCTCGCTGCGCCACGACCCCTTCGCCATGCTGCCCTTCTGCGGCTACAACATGGCTGACTACTGGGGCCACTGGCTGGAGATGCAGGACAAGCTGGGCGAGAAGTTCCCGCACGTCTACCAGGTCAACTGGTTCCGTAAGGACGAAGAGGGCAACTTCATGTGGCCCGGCTACGGCGACAACGCCCGCGTCCTGGACTGGATCGTTCGCCGCGCCGCCGGCGAGGTCGAGGCCATCGACGGTGTGACCGGCCGCTACCCCAAGTTCGAGGACTTCAACCTCGACGGCCTGGACATCGACGAGACGGTCTGGGCGAAGCTCTTCGCGATCGACCCCGACGCATGGGCCGCCGAGATGGACGACACCGAGGAATACTTCTCGCAGTTCGGCGACAAGGTTCCCGCCGCCATCACCGAGCAGCTGGCTAAGTTCCGCGCGCGCATCGCCGCCGCGAAGCAGGCCTGATCAACGCGGACCTGAGGGCGAGCCCCGGAGGAAACTCCGGGGCTCGCCCCTTTTGTGTGCGACGGGTTCGGGTGGCATGACAGTGGATACCTCTGTGCGCAGCCGGCCGAGACCTCGTTGATGATGACGTGAAAACTGACCGGATTGAGTGCGAAGCGGCGTAGGCCGCTACACTGAGATTGCATCCGACCGCGCACGCAAGGAGAGCCCGTGCCCAACTACTTGACCAACGAAGAGCTGGCCCACGCCAAGGGGCTGCTCGATCGTATGAACGATATTTTCCAGCACACCGTCGTCGGCCAGGAAGGCCTGCGCCGCGCACTCACCGCCGCGCTGCTCGCCGGCGGCCACGTGCTGGTCGAATCCGTCCCCGGCCTCGCCAAGACGACCGCCGCGCAGACACTTGCATCCGCGGTCTCTGGCACCTTCCATCGCATCCAGTGCACGCCTGACCTCATGCCGAACGACATCGTCGGCTCGCAGATCTGGAGCCAGGAACGTGGCGAGATGGTCACCCAGCTGGGTCCCGTCCACGCGAACATGGTCCTCATGGACGAGATCAACCGTTCCTCCGCGAAGACCCAGTCCGCCATGCTCGAGGCCATGCAGGAGCGTCAGACCACCATCGGCGGTGTCAACCACAAGCTGCCCAGGCCCTTCATGGTGATGGCCACCCAGAACCCTATCGAAGAAGAGGGCACCTACGTGCTGCCCGAGGCGCAGATGGACCGTTTCCTCCTCAAGGAGGTCATCACCTACCCGACGCCCGTCGAGGAACTCGAGGTCCTCACGCGCATTGACAACGGCCAGATTAAGGCCCAGTCCTCGGCCGCGCCGATCACCCTCGCCGACGTGCTCACGCTGCAGGATGCGTGCCGTCGCGTGTTCGTCCACGAGACCCTCAAGGCGTACATCGTCGACATCGTCAACACGACCCGAGGTGCCGGCCCTAACCCTCTGCCGGGGTGGAACAACCACGTGCGCGTCGGCGCCTCCCCGCGTGGCGGCATTGCGCTGATGCAGATTTCCCAGGCCATTGCCCTCATGGCCGGTCGGAACCACGTGATGCCCGACGACATTAAGGCGATGCGCTACGGCATCCTGCGCCACCGCATCATCCGTACCTTTGACGCCCTCGCCGACAACGTGTCCATTGAGGGGCTCATCGACGCCGTGTTCAACGCGGTGCCCGTTCCGTAAAGCACCCACGGTCCCACACGCCAGTCGACTTTCTAGAGGAACGCTATGCCTGTACGTTCGCGCGAGATCCACTCGCTCTCTTCGCGTATCCAGCTGCCAGTCTTGCGCAAGCTGCTGTCCATCATGGACGGTCAGCACTCCGCGCTGCGGCACGGTCGCGGATGGGAGTTCCTGGACTTGGCTCCCTATCAGGCGGGCGACGACGTGCGTTCCATCGACTGGCCGGCAACCGTTCGCACGGGTTCGCCGGTCATCAAGCGGCGCGAGGCAACCGCGAATCTGCAGGTCATGCTCGTCGTTGACACCGGACGCGAGATGGGTGCGTTGGCACCCTCCGGTGAAACCAAAGAAGAGGTGGCGCTGACGGCGTGCGAGGCGATTGCCTGGCTGAGCGTCGCACGAGGAGACCAGATTGGCCTCGTCGCGGGGGATTCGGAGCGCGTTCGCTTCATGCCTGCCCGCTCGGGTAACGCTCACGCCGAGACCGTGATGCGGCGCATCGAGGAGGACATCACCCTGTCCTCGCCTCACTCGGACGTGCCCAAGCTGCTGGCGCGCGCCCGCACCGTCACCCAGCGTCGAAGCCTTATCGTCATCGTTACGGACGCGACGCAGCCTGAACCCACCCGCGTCTCCGACGACCTCATTAAGTCTCTGTCGGTGCGCCACCAGGTCATGCAGATCTGCGTGGCTGACATCGATCCGACGTCCCTCGACAAGGGAACGGACGTCGTCGACGTGAACGAGGGGCCGCTGCCCGACTTCCTGCTGCGTGACGACCAGCTCTCGGGCGAAGCCGCCAACGTGATGGAGATGCGACGGGCTGCCGTGGCCCAGATGCTCGATAAGAGGGGGGTCATCCACGTGGATGTTTCGTCCAGTGAAGAGGTTCCGCGCGCCCTGATGCGCGCTCTCGAAAGGGGCGCACATGTCCGGTGAACTCAAAGACAACTTGCTGGATCCCGTCGTCTACCCGAACTGGATGTGGGTCCTCGGCCTGGCAATCGTGATTGGCGTCATCGGGTGGATCCTGTACAGCGTGTGGCGCTGGTGGACCTCGCGTATTGGCGAGGTCATGGAACTGCAGACGATCACGGACGCGCGCCGCAAGAAGTACCTGACTTTCATCGACCAGATCGCTGATCGCTACGCCGACGGCGACCTGGATGCGCGCGGTGTGCACCTCGCCCTCGCCGGCCTGATGCGTGCCCTCGGCACGGAGCGAACGGGCCGCGACCTCGAGGTGGCGACCGTGTCCGAGGTGCGCGAGCTCGTCCCGGTGTGGCCGGGTTTGGCGGACATTCTTCAGGCGTGTGAAGTCCCCAGCTTCACGGGCGACAACATCCCGCAGGGACAGCCCTCGCACGAGGCCGTCACCCGCGTACTGACCATGGCTGTGGAGGCGGTGAACGTATGAGGTTCGGGTGGCTTATTCCCGTCGTGCTGCTGGTTGTCGTGGCGACGACCGTCGCCGGATGGATGCTCGCGCGCCGCGCCGGTGAGCGTTCGGGCAAGAAGGGCTGGGTGGCCAACACTGGCTTCCTGCGCGACCTGCCCAAGTATCAGGCCCTCGTGCGCCGTACTCGTTCGTCGCTGGCGATGGCCGTCGTGTGCTTCCTCATCGCGGTCATCGCGACGTCGGTGTCGGCCGGGGCGCCCGTCGACCGCTACATGAAGCACGACAAGTCCTCGAGTCGTGACATCGTCCTGTGCCTGGATGCCTCCGGATCGATGCTTCCCTACGACTCCAAGATCGGCGACTCTTTCAAGCAGATCATCTCGCACTTCGAGGGCGAGCGAATCTCGCTGCAGCTGTGGAACGCCTACTCGATGACGATGTTCCCGCTCACGGACGACTACGAGATGGCCAACGAGGTGCTCACCGAGATGGCTGACAAGATCGATCGCGGCTTCAATCAGATCGGCAACAAGATCTACCTGACGAGGGAACTCGAGGCCTACCTGCAACCGACGTTTAGCGGGCCGGATGACCGCCGTGGCTCCCTGGTGGGCGATGGCCTCGCATCCTGTGTGCTCGGCTTCGACCACACCGATAAGAAGCGTTCCCGCACGATCCTTCTAGCGACCGACAACGAGGTGTTCGGCGAGGGCATCTACAACCTCGCCGAATCCATCGAGTTCGCTAAGAGCCAGGGCGTGACCGTCTCGGTTCTCTATCCAGGCTCCTCGTACTCGCTGAAGGCCGAGGGCGCGGAGCTGCAGGACCAGGTCAAGTCCACCGGCGGCAGCTTCTACGATGCCTCATCGCCCTCCGCGGTCGATGAGGTCGTCCGACAGATCGAATCCGAGCAAAAGGAAGAGCTCGATTCTGCGGGCAAGCTCGTGGAAACCGACCGCCCGGGCGCCGCCCTCGGCTGGACCATCGTCGGTGTCCTGTCCCTGCTCGGTCTGCTTGCTTTCGGGAGGCTCTGACATGATTTTCCGCCCCGTCGTCCACCCGGTGCTGCTGGTCCTCATCGTGGTCGTGGCAGCGACCTTCGTGTTCCTGTCCGCTAAGCGCGCCGCGCGCAAGCGCGTCATGGACATCATCCGACGCTCGTTCATCGTTGTTACCGTCATCATCATGGGTGCCGGTCCGTCGATCCCCGGCCAGGCCCTCGAAGTTTCGTCGGCCCTCGAGGTCTACCTCGTCATCGACCGCACGGGCTCCATGGCCGCGGAAGACTGGGATGGCACCAAGCCTCGCATTGACGGCGTGCGCAACGACGTTGGGCTCATCATGAACACCCTGGCGGGATCACGTTTCTCGATCCTCACCTGGGACTCTTCGGTGCACACGGACATGCCGCTCACGACCGACGCCTCCGCCGTGGCCTCGTACATGGACAGCTTCAACCGAGAACTGTCCGCGTCCTCCCAGGGCTCCTCGCTGAACCGACCGGCGGCGGAGCTGGCCGACCTCCTCGCGAAGAACAAGGAACGTCACCCGCAGAACCTCCGCGCGGTTTTCATCTTCTCCGACGGTGAGACCTCGAACCAGGAGCATTGGAAGACCGCGCCGACGGGCTCCGAGGAAGACTGGGATCGCGTCAAGGAGTACGTCGACGGCGGCCTTGTCATCGGATACGGCACCCCGGAGGGTGCCCCGATGAAGGTGCTGCGCCTGGGCAATAGCGAGGCGCAGAGCGGCGATGATGACGGCTACATTCACGACCTCTCCCAGCCTGGTAACCCGATCGCCATCTCGAAGATCGACGAGGCGGCCCTCCAGTCGGTCGCATCGCGCATCGGCGTCGACTACGTGCACTCGCCCGATAAGTCGGCGATCGAATCCCACGCGCACACCATCTTGGAAGGCGCGACGGAGATTGCCGAACAGCGCAACATGAAAGACACGTACCGCTACATCATCTGGCCGTTTGCGCTCCTGCTCGGGGGACTCCTCGCGTGGGAGGGCGCCAACCTGGCGCTGCGCGCTCAACAGCTGAGGAACTCGCATGCCCTCTAACAACAACCTGCCCGAAGAGGACCTCCTGCCTTTCGGTGCCCTTCAGGGTGGTCCGGTCGACGCGTCGGTCCGCGAACAGCTGGGGCAGGCCACGAACGGCAAGCCGAAGGTGCAGCGCTCCCCGCGGGCTCTGCGACCTCTGTGGTACTCCATTCCGATTCTCGTGATCGCCCTGGTGATCGCCGGGTACCTGATTGGTCTGACGCTCTGGTCGCAGTCGTCGTTGAATCACTGGAAGGCTGGCGACTACGAGTCCGCTCAGGCGGGCTACGAGGGCCAGCGGACATGGACGGGCATCGGTATCGAGGCCTGGGTCGCGCACTACAACCTCGGCACGACCCTGGTGCGCCAGGACCGCGTCGATGAGGGCGTGGAGGAACTGCGCACCGCGTTTGAGCTTGTTCCGAAGGCTCGCGAGGTGCAGCCTGGTCGCCTCGAGCCCTTCTCCTACGAGTGCCGTGTGCGCGTCAATCTCGCCATCGGACTGGAGATTCAGGGCGATAAGCTGCGCTCCTCGGGTTCGACCGGTAACGCTGTGAGCGTCTACCAGGAAGCCCAAGACACGATCTCGCCGTGCCAGACCGCGTCTGGTGGTTCCGGTCAGTCCGGCGACCAGAACCAGTCGGGCGGACAGTCCGGTCAGCAGTCCGGCAGCGAATCCAATAACCCCGCTGACGAAAATAAGGAACGCGTCGAGGACAAGAAGCAGCAGACCGAGGAGGAGTCTGAGGGGCAGAGCGGTTCGCAGGACCAGCAGCAACAGCAGGACCAGCAGACGGATCCGACGCCCACGCCCAGCCCGACCGAGGACCCCTTCGAGGGTGAGGATCAGGAGCAAAAGGAGCGCCGCGAGCAGCTGCAGGACCAGAACAAGGAACGGCAGCAGAACCAGCGCGATGCCCAGGACGGGAAACGCGACGGCAATCCGAACGGCGCCTGGTGAGGGTTGCAAGTTCGTCTCAACTTTGCTGTGACGTGCACCCATAAAACCCCGCGGCGGCCCGGGAGGGCCCCAAACACAGATAGGCTTGAATTGTGAAGGTCCTTCTCGTTGGTAACGGAGGTCGCGAACACGCGATCGCCCGTGCGCTTGTGCGAACGTCCACCCCCGAGCATCCCGTGGAGCTTGTCGTCCAGGCGGGTAACCCCGCGTTGGAGCAGCTGGGCCGCTCCCTGACCATGGATCCCCTCGATCCGAAGGACGTTGTCCGTCGCGCCACGTCCGAGAACGTCGACCTCGTGGTCGTCGGCCCCGAGGCCCCGCTCGTCGCGGGCGTCGCGGATGCCGTGCTGGACTACGGAATCCCCGTTTTCGGCCCGACGAAGGATGCGGCGCGCCTCGAGGCCTCCAAGTCTTTCGCGAAGCAGGTCATGGCCGATGCCGGCGTGGCCACGGCTCGTGCCTTCACGTGCACCACGATGGACGAGGTCGAGGCCGCGTTCGACGATCTGGGTGCCCCCTACGTCGTGAAGGACGACGCGCTTGCCGCCGGTAAGGGCGTCGTCGTGACCACCGACCGCGCCCAGGCCTCGGAGCATGCGCGCGCCTGCCTGTCGCGCGACGGGGGAGCGGTCGTCATCGAGGACTACCTCGACGGCCCCGAGGTCTCCCTCTTCTGCTTCGCCGACGGTTCTACCGTCGTGCCGCTGCAGCCCGCGCAGGACTTCAAGCGCGTGGGCGACGGCAACGAGGGCCCGAACACGGGCGGCATGGGCGCCTACAGCCCCCTGCCGTGGCTCCCCGAAGAGGCCACGCAGCGCATCGTCGACGAGGTGGCCCAGCCCGTCATCACCGAGATGGTGCGTCGCGGCACCCCCTTCCGTGGCCTCCTGTACTGCGGCCTCGCGATGACCTCGAAGGGTATCCGCGTCGTCGAGTTCAACGTGCGTTTCGGCGACCCGGAGACCCAGGCGGTCCTCGAGCGCCTCGACTCCCCGCTGGCCCCCATCCTGTACGCGGCCGCGACCGGCACTCTCGCCAAGGTCCCCGCCCCCGTGTGGAGCGAGGACGCTGCCGTCACGGTCGTCATGGCCTCGGGCGGATACCCGGGCCCCACGGATACCGGGCATGAGATCACCGGTATCGAAGCGGCCGAGGAGCTCGACGGCGTCCACGTCATCCACGCCGGCACCTCCGAGGAGATCACCGACGACCCGACCGACGTCGCGGCGGGATGCTGCGGCTTCGAACCGACCTACGCGCTGGTGAACTCCGGCGGCCGAGTCCTCGACGTCGTCGCCCGCGCGGCAACGCTCGACGAGGCCCGGGCACTCGCCTACCGCGGCGTCGACCTCATCCACTTCGACGGGGAGCACCACCGCAGCGACATCGCGACGTGGCCCGCCGACCTGGTCGTCAGCCTCGACTGAGAAATCCCTGAGGAGCATCATGACCGCCACCCTCCACGGCTGGACCCCGCTGAGCGCGGGCAAGGTTCGCGACATCTACGCTCCCGACGAGGCCGTGGTTGGCCCCGCGCCGCAGAGCGCCACCCCGGCGGGCCGCCCGCGCCACGCGAAGGCTGGCCCGGAGGCGCTCCTCATGGTGACCTCGGATCGCATCAGCGCCTACGACTACGTGCTGCCCACGCTGATCCCCGGCAAGGGCGCGGTCCTCAACCAGCTTGCCATCTGGTGGATGGGCCAGCTGCGTCCCCTCGTGGAAAACCACCTGCTGGCCGTCGGCACGAAGGCTCCGGCCGAGGCCTCGCGCGCCCTGGAGGGCGCCCAGCCCACGCGCTTCACGGTTCCCGCCGAGGTCGACGGTCGCGCGGTCGTGTGCCGCAGCCTGCACATGATCCCCATTGAGTGCGTCGTGCGCGGCTACCTGACGGGCTCCGGCCTGGCCGAGTACCGCGAGTCCGGATCCGTGTGCGGCATCACGTTGCCCGAGGGCCTGACCGAGGCCTCGCGCCTCGAGGAGCCGATCTTCACGCCCGCCGCGAAGGCCGAGCTGGGCGAGCACGACGAAAACATCACCTTCGAGCAGACCGTCGAGCGCATCGGCGAGGAGCTCGCGGTCGCGATCCGCGACCTGTCGATCGCCCTGTACCGGGCCGCCCGCGACATCGCCGCGCAGCGCGGCATCATCATCGCGGACACCAAGTTTGAGTTCGGCATCGACGTGACCACGGGCGCGCTCGTGCTCGCGGACGAGATCCTCACCCCGGACTCCTCCCGATTCTGGCCCGCCGACCAGTGGGTGGAGGGCCAGGTCGCGCCCAGCTTCGACAAGCAGTACGTGCGCGACTGGCTGGTCTCCGAGCAGTCCGGCTGGGACCGCTCCTCGGGCGCCAACCCGCCCGCGCTGCCCGACTCCGTGGCCGCCGCGACCGCCGCGCGCTACGTCGAGGCATACCGCCGACTCACCGGGTCGGACCCCATCCTGTAAACAGACTTGCCCGCCGGGCAAGATGCACGGCGGGATCCTCACCAACAACACAAGGAGGAACGCCGTGGGGCGAATCATCGTGGAAGTGATGCCGAAGCCGGAGATCCTGGATCCCCAGGGTAAGGCTGTCGGTTCGGCGCTGCCCAGGCTCGGAATCACGAGCTTTGAGGCCGTGCGCCAGGGTAAGTGCTTCCACCTGAGCGTGGACGGTCCCGTTACCGACGAGCTCCTGGACCAGGCCCGCAAGGCCGCCGAAGAGGTCCTGTCCAACCCGATCATCGAGGACGTCGTGCGCGTCGAGGCCATCGACGAGGCCGACGCCCGTTACGCGGGAGGCGTGCAGTGACCCGCGTCGGAGTCGTCACCTTCCCCGGCACCCTCGACGACCGCGACGCCGCCCGCGCGGTTGAAATCGCGGGCGCGCAGGCCGTGTCGCTGTGGCACAAGGACGCCGACCTGCACGGCGTCGACGCGGTCGTCATCCCCGGCGGCTTCTCCTACGGCGACTACCTGCGCTGTGGCGCGATCGCTGCGACCGCTCCCGTCATGAGCGAAATCGTGCGCGAAGCCGGACGAGGCCTGCCCGTCCTGGGCATCTGCAACGGCTTCCAGATCCTGTGCGAGTCACACCTGCTGCCCGGCGCGCTCATCCGCAACGACCACCAGAAGTTCCTGTGCCGCGACCAGGTGCTGCGCATCGAGAACGCGGACACCGCGTGGACGCGCACCTACAGCGTCGGCGACACCATTACCGTCCCCCTCAAGAACGGCGAAGGTAACTTCCAGGCGTCTCCCGCCGAGCTCGAACGGCTCGAGGGTGAAGGCCGCGTCGTGTTCCGCTACGTCGACTTCAACCCCAACGGCTCCGCCAATGACATCGCGGGCGTCACCAACGCCGCGGGCAACGTCGTCGGCCTCATGCCCCATCCCGAGCACGCGACCGAGGCCGGCTTCGGCCCCCTCTCCCTCGGCCCCGACGGCGCCAGCCACCACGGCGGAACCGACGGCCTGGGCATCTTCCGTTCCGTCCTCGCATCCCTCGTCGGCTGACGACGCCACCGCACCCTCACCCGTGAGGGAGCCCCGGCCTCGTCCCAGACCTTTCGAATGGAAACACGAATGACCTCCGAAAACACCCGCGAGCTGCCCGACACCGTCGAGAACGCCGCCGCGACCCCCGGCCAGGACATGCCCTGGAAGGAACTCGGCCTCAAAGAGGACGAATACCAGCGCATCTGCGACATCCTCGGGCGCCGACCCACCAACGCCGAGCTCGCCATGTACTCCGTCATGTGGTCCGAGCACTGCTCCTACAAGTCCTCCAAGAAGCACCTCGCTGAGCAGTTCGGCGCGCGCACGACCGACGCCATGAGGAAGAACCTCCTCGTCGGCATGGGCCAGAACGCCGGCGTCGTCGACATCGGCGGCGGCTGGGCCGTCACCTTCAAGGTCGAGTCCCATAACCACCCGTCCTTCGTCGAGCCCTACCAGGGCGCGGCCACCGGCGTGGGCGGCATCGTCCGTGACATCATCTCCATGGGCGCACGCCCGATCGCCGTCATGGACCAGCTGCGCTTCGGTGCCGTCGACCACCCCGACACGGCGCGCGTCGTCCACGGCGTCGTCTCCGGCGTCGGCGGCTACGGCAACTGCCTGGGCCTGCCCAACATCGGCGGCGAAACCGAGTTTGACCCCTCCTACCAGGGCAACCCCCTCGTCAACGCGCTGTGCATCGGCAAGCTGCGCCACGACGACATCCACCTGGCCAACGCGACCGGCGAAGGCAACCTCGTCGTCCTCTTCGGCGCGCGCACCGGCGGCGACGGCATCGGCGGCGCCTCCATCCTCGCCTCCGAAACCTTCGAAGACGGCATGCCCGCCAAGCGCCCCTCCGTCCAGGTGGGCGACCCCTTCATGGAAAAGGTCCTCATCGAGTGCTGCCTCGACCTGTTCGAGGCCGACGTCGTCCAGGGCATCCAGGACCTCGGCGCCGCGGGCATCTCGTGCGCGACCTCCGAGCTGGCCTCCAACGGCGACTCCGGCATGCACGTTGACCTCGAAAACGTGCTCCTGCGCGACCCCACGCTCACCGCGGGCGAGATCCTCATGAGCGAGTCCCAGGAACGCATGATGGCGATCGTGACCCCTGAGGATCGCGAGCGCTTCTTCGAGATCATTGACAAGTGGGACGTCGAGGCAGCGGTCATCGGCCACCTGACCGGCGACGGACGCCTCACGATCGACCACCACGGCCACCGCATCGTCGACGTCGACCCGAAGACCGTCGCCCACGAGGGCCCCGTCTACGACCGCCCCTACGCGCGCCCCGCGTGGCAGGACGAGCTGCAGGCTGCCACCTCTGAGGACCTCTCGCGCCCCGCCACGCGTGAGGAACTGATCGCCGACGTGTGCGCCGTGCTCTCCGACGTCAACCAGGCCTCCAAGGCGTGGGTCACCGACCAGTACGACCGCTACGTGCAGGGCAACACGGCCCTCGCCCAGCCCGACGACGCGGGTGTCATCCGCATCGACGAGACCACTGGGCTGGGTGTCGCGCTCTCCACCGACGCGAACGGCTGGTACACCAAGCTCGACCCGGCAACGGGAGCCCGCCAGGCCCTCGCCGAGTCCTACCGTAACGTCGCCGTCGTCGGCGCCGAGCCCGTCGCCATCACGGACTGCCTGAACTTCGGCAACCCCGAAGACACGGACGCCATGTGGCAGCTGGTGACCGCCATGACCGCGCTCGCGGACGGCTGCATCGAGCTCGAGATCCCCGTGACCGGCGGCAACGTGTCGCTGTACAACTCGTCCGGCACCGAGAAGGGGCTGCCGAACTCGTCGATCAACCCGACGCCCGTCATCGGCATGCTCGGCATCCTCCCCGACGTCACGCGAGCCAACCCCTCCGGCTTCACCGAAGAGGGCCTCGCCGTCATCCTCCTGGGCACCACCCGCGAGGAGTTCGACGGATCCGCGTGGGCGCGCATCGCCCGCTCGCATCTCGGTGGCCTGCCGCCCGAGGTCGACCTGAAGGCCGAGGTTGCCCTCGGTAACGTCGTGCGCGCGCTGAGCGCCGCCGATGGCCCCGACGGCCGGCCCCTCGTGCGCGCCGCGCACGACCTGTCGAACGGCGGCCTCGTGCAGTCCCTCGTGGACTCCGCGCTGCGCTTCGGCATCGGCGGCGTCTTCGACGTGGCCGGGGCCGCCCGCCGCGACTGCGTCGGCGACCACGAGATGCTCCTGTCCGAGTCCCAGGCACGCGCCTTCGTCGCGGTGCCCGAAGCGGCCGTCAAGGCCGTGTTCGCGGCCGCCGAGGCCGAGGGCGTGGATGCCGTGCGCATCGGCACCACGGGCGGCGACATGCTCGCGATCAGCGGTGTGGACCTGCTCGCCGCCGAAGGCGAGGGCTGCGGCTGGATCGCCTCCATCGACGAGCTGCGCGAGCTGAGCGAGACCGGACGCACGTACTTCTGAGCGTTCGCGTCTGAGTCGTAGCGTCTAGGGGCGCGGGCCTG
>NZ_ALCB01000130.1:0-2212 GCF_000282935.1 Actinomyces sp. ICM39 | reverse complement strand
TCACTGGTACCGCGCCGATCGCGGACAGATCGCCCTCGTCGACTACGCCGTGCGCACGGGCACCCCGCTGCTGGGGATTTGCCGCGGCATGCAGATCATCAACGGACGCAAACCCGTCCTCAAAGCAACCGAGACGCACGACCGCGCCTACAGGGAACGCGACCAGCACCTACAGTGGCGGCAGGCTGCCCTCGGTTTCAACGGGTACGGAGGCGCGACCAAGAATGACGGCGAAGGCGAGTATGAGCGCGTCCACATGGACAACGACAGCCTCTACAAGGGATACGCGCGCTCGACTGGCGCTCACGCTGGACGCACCCCCGGACAAGCACACAAAACGCCCGGCGTGAAGCCACCCGAACACATGCGCAAACCCGGCACCGACAGTGGTGAACTGTTCGCCGTGTGGGAGGGCCGCAAACGGTCACTACCACCCGACTGGGAGAAAAGCAGCCTACGCGCAACCCTAGAGGCCACATCCGCGCCTCCCCCTCCGCCGCCCGCGACCGGGAGCAGCGTTCCACCGCCACCGCCCCCACCCGCGCCTCCCGCCCCGCCGGTACCACCACCGCCCGCACAGTAACCGGCAACACAAAAAAGGGGGGGGAGACCACGCGTCCACCCCCAACCGGCAAGGCCGGAACATACAGCAAAAGCCCCGCAGACACACCCAACACCCTCATCAAGGGGGCTGGGTGAGCGTCTGCGGGGCTTTCGCACGCCTAAGCGCACTCGCCCACGAAAACGCGTCAGAAGCGCATACAGCGAATCTTATGGCAACGGTGAGCGCCACGTGTGAGACGTGACCGAACATGCGGAGACATCTAAGTCACGCCACCATGCGCGAGCACGCCAGACACGCGAGCGCATCCACCTAGTTCTCGAACCACGTGAACGGCGGCCGTCGTGTCGGCCCGTTCGCTATGTGACTTCCTTTCGCGCGGGGCGGGTGGAGTGGGACAATTGTTCCGCGACACCCGCCCCGTTATCTGTGGAGGACACATGAGCACCGACGTGACCCGCGACTTCGCCTTCGGACTGCCCAAGGCCGAGCTGCACCTGCACCTGGAAGGCACCCTCGAGCCCGACCTGAAGCTGGCCCTGGCCCGCAAGAACGGCGTCGACATCGGTCAGTCCACGGTCGAGGAAGTCCAGGCGACCTACCGGTTCAACGACCTCACGTCCTTCCTGGCCGTCTACTACCCGGCCATGGACGTTCTCCAAGACGAGGACGACTTCCACGACCTGGCCGCCGCCTACTTCGAGCGCGCTCGCGCGAACGGTGTCGTGCGCGCCGAATGTTTCTTCGACCCGCAGGCCCACACCTCGCGCGGCATCGCCATCGAGACGGTCATCCGCGGCTACTATCGCGCCGTCGTCGAGGCCCGCGAGGCCGGCCTGTCCGCCGACCTCATCCTGTGCTTCCTGCGTGATATGAGCGCCGAGTCCGCACTCGAGACGCTCCAGGCAGCGCTGCCCTACAAGGAGATGTTCATCGGCGTCGGGCTCGACTCCGACGAGCGCGACAACCCGCCCACGATGTTTGCCGAGGTCTTTGCCCTGGCCCGTGAGGCCGGCCTGCACGTGACGATGCACTGCGACATCGACCAGGTCGGCTCGATCGACAACATCCGCGCGGCGCTCACCGAGCTGGGTGCCGAGCGTCTCGACCACGGCACGAACATCGTCGAGGACCCCGAGCTGGTCGCCTACGCCCGTGACCACGGCATCGGCCTGACCTCGTGCCCCCTGTCCAACTCCTTCGTCACCGAGGAGATGAAGGGCAAGGAGATCGTCGAGCTGACCGCCGCGGGCGTGAAGGTGAGCGTCAACTCCGACGACCCCGCCTACTTCGGCGGATACGTCGGCGACAACTACCTGGCGCTTGCCGAGCGTTTCGACCTCGGCCGCGAGGACCTGGAGCGCATCGCCCGTAACTCCATCGAGATCGCCTGGATCTCAGATGACGAGAAGGCTGAGCTGCTCGCCCGCGTGGACCGCTTCGTGTCCGAGAACTGACCATCGACGAACGAGGCCGGGGCTAAGGGGCGTGAACGCGCGGATCAGCCCCGGCCTCGTCGTCCGTGGGGGAGCGCTATTCTCACGTTGCACGCGGGGTGGACACGAGCTGTCACAATTGGCCACCCCGTGAACGCACCCGGCACGGTGGCTGCGAGACTGCAAAGATAGTAACCATGACGAACCACACGAA
>NZ_ALCB01000129.1:0-39153 GCF_000282935.1 Actinomyces sp. ICM39 | reverse complement strand
TGGCACACCAAGCAGCCCGGCCCAGCAGGCACCCGGGTACGCCAAAGGGGCGGGTACCGAAGTACCCGCCCCTCACTCAGCCACTGCCTCGTCGAGGCTCAGGCCGAATGATCCTCAGTCCTAGCGACGGCGACGCATCCACAGGAACATGCCGCCAACGACGGCCGCTCCCAGGCCAGCACCGCCGATCAGGCCGTCGAAGCCGGTGCGGGCGAGGCCCTTCTTCGGCTTGGTGGCCGGGACGTCGGGCGCGACGTAACCGAAGTTCACGCCGGTGACCTTCTGGTTGTCGAAGCCGATCGTGATCTCACCGGACATGGAGTCGGCGATGCCGTCCGGGTCCTCGGTCTGGTCGAGGCCGGCGAGGTCGCCGTCCGGGTGGACCTTGACGCGGTAGGTGCCGGCGGGCAGCTTCTCGAAGGAGTAGTTGCCGTCCTTGTCGGTCGTCGTGGTGGCCACGACGTTGCCGTCCTTGTCGAGCAGGTCGACCGTCACGCCGGAGAAGGTCTCTTCACCGTCGGTGTAGGAGCCGGACTTGTCGGAGTCGCGGTAGACGCGACCGGCGATCGAGTAGTCCGGGACGTAGCCGAAGTTGACCTTTTCCTGCAGGGAGTTCTCCGGGCCCATCGTGTACACCGCGGAGGTGTCGTCGATGGTGGCGTCGGGGTCCTCGGTCTGGTCGTAGTCCTTGATGGACGAGGAGCGCACAACCTTGACGGTGTACTTGCCGTCGGGCAGGTGCTGGAAGGCGTAGTTGCCGTCCGCGTCGGTGTCGAGGGTCTGGATGACCTTGCCGTCCTCGTCGAGGAGCTGGACGCTCACACGCTCGAGGCCGGGCTCGTCACCGTCGATCGTCTTGTCGCGGTTGTCGTCGCGGTAGACGGTGCCCTTAATGGTGTTGTTCGGGACGTAGCCGAAGTCGACGTCACCCTTGGTGGGGTTCTTCTCGTCGAGGGTGATCGGCTCGGACGCGTTGTCCAGCTTGTTGTCGGGGTCGCCGGTCTGGTCGGTGTCGGTGAGGGCACCGTCCTTGACGACCTTGACGGAGTAGGTGCCGTCGGGCAGGTGCTCGAAGGAGTACTTGCCGTCCTTGTCGGTCGTCGTGGTGGCGATGACCTTGCCGTCCTTGTCGAGGAGCTGGACCGTCACGCCGGAGTAGCGTCCTTCGGTGTCGCCCTTCTTTCCGTCGCGGTCGCCGTCGCGGTAGATGGTGCCGTTGATGGAGTTGTTGGCGATGTAGCCGAAGTTGACGTCCGTCTGGGTGCGGTGGTCGTTGCTCAGCGAGATGACGCCGGAGGTGGAGTCCTTGGTGGAGTCCGGGTCCTCCGTCTGGTCGAGGTCGGTGAGGGCACCGTCCTTGACGACCTTCACGGTGTAGTCGCCGGCGGGCAGCTTCTCGAAGGAGTAGGCACCGTTCTCATCCGTCGTGGTGGTCGCGACGACCTTGCCGTCCTTGTCGCGCAGCTCGACGGTCTGGTTGGCGTAGCCCTTCTCGCCCGCGCCGTGCGACTCGGAGCGGTCACCGTCTCGGTAGACGAGGCCGTGGATCGAGTAGTCGGGAACGTATCCGAAGTCGATGTTGTCCTTGGAGGGGTTGTCCTCGCCCAGGGTCACCGGTTCGGAGGCGTTGTCCTTGTTCGCGTCCGGGTCCTCGGTCTGCTCGGTGTCGGCGAGCTCGCCGTCCTTGACGACCTTGACGGAGTAGGTGCCGTCGGGCAGCTTGGAGAAGGAGTACTTGCCGTCCTTGTCGGTCGTCGTGGTACCCACGACGTTGCCGTCCTTGTCGAGGAGCTGGACCGTCACACCGGAGTATCCGGGTTCGGTGCCGTCCTGGTCGCCGTTGCGCGAGTCATCGCGGTAGACGGTGCCCGACAGGGAGTTGTTGTTCACGTAGCCGAAGTTGACGTCCGTCTTGGACGGGTTGTCGTTGTTCAGCGTGATGGGCTCGGAGGCGTTGTCCTTCGTGGCGTCCGGGTCACCGGTCTGCTCGAGGCCGGCGATGGGGCCATCCTTGACGACCTTGACGGAGTAGGTGCCGGCGGGGAGCTTGTCGAAGGAGTAGTTGCCCTTCTCGTCGGTCGTGGTGGTGGCGACGACGTTGCCGTCGGCGTCGACCAGGTTGACCGTCACGCCCTCGTAGAGCTTCTCATCCGTGTCTAGCGCGCCGGAGCGGTTGCCATCACGGTAGATGGTGCCCTTGATGAAGTAGTCGGGCACGTAGCCGAAGTTGACGTTCTTCTTCGTCGGGTTGTCCTCGTTCAGGACGATGGGCTCGGAGGCGCTGTCCTTGGTGCCGTCCGGGTCCTCGGTCTGCTCGAGGTCGGTGAGGGCTCCGTCCTTGACGACCTTGACGGAGTAGGTGCCGTCGGGCAGGTTGTCGAAGGAGTAGTTGCCGTTGGCGTCGGTCTTGGTGGTCGCGATGACCGATCCGTCCTTGTCGAGGAGCTGGACCGTCTGCTCGGGGTAGCCGGCCTCTCCCCCGTTGAGGGAGTTGGAGCGGTTGTCGTCGCGGTAGACCGTGCCGGAGATCGAGTTGTTCGAGATGTACCCGAAGTTGACGTTCTCCTTGATCGGGTCGTTCAGCTCGAGGGTGATGTCACCGGAGGTGTTGTCCTTGGTGGCGTCGGGGTCCTCGGTCTGGACGAGGTCGGCGATGGGGCCTTCCTTGTGGACGCGGACCTTGTAGGTGCCTTCCTCGAGGTTGGTGAACGCGTAGGCGCCCTTGGCGTCGGTGGTCGTGGTGGCCACGACGTTACCGTCCGAGTCGAGGAGGTCGACGGTCACACCCTGGTAGAGCTTCTCGCCGTCCTCGAGGGACTCGGAGCGGTCGGCGTCACGGTAGACGGTGCCCTTGATCGTGTAGTTCGTGGCGTAACCAAAGTTCACGTTCTTCACGGAGGGGTTGTCGTGGTTCACCTGGACGACGCCGGAGGTGTTGTCCTTGGTGCCGTCCGGATCCTCGGTCTGCTCAAGCTTCTTGAGGAGGTCGGAGGGCTCCACCTTGACGGTGTACTTGCCGGCGGGCAGCTTGGAGAAGGAGTACGTGCCGTCTGCCTTCGTCGTGGTCGTCGCGACGACCTGGCCGTCCTCGCCGAGCAGGTTCACGGTGATGCCGTCGAAGCCGGGCTCGGAGTTGTTGAGCGACTCGGAGCGGTCCTTGTCGTAGTACACGGTGCCGGAGACCGTGTAATCCTCGGCGTAGCCGAAGTTGACGTTGATGACATCCGGGTCAGAGCGCGTGAAGGTGATGGCCTGCGAGCGCGAGTCCGTCTTACCGGAGGGGTCCTCGGTCTGCTCCTTGTCCGCCAGCGGGCCGGTCTTGTCGACCTGGACGGTGTAGGTACCGTCGTTCAGGCCGGTGAAGGAGTAGTTGCCATTCGCGTCGGTCGTGGTCGTACCCACGACGTTGCCGTCCTTGTCGAGCAGCTTCACGGTGACGCCGGACAGGTCGATGTCGCCCGTGTTCTTCGTCTTGTCGCGGTTCTGGTCGAGGTAGACGGTGCCGGAGATCGCGTGCTTCTTGATGTAGCCGAAGTTGACGTTCTCGCGGACCGGGTTGTCGGCATTCAGGGTGATCGCGCCGGAGGCGTTGTCCTTCGTGCCGTCCGGATCCTCGGTCTGGGTCAGCTCGGCGATGTCGCCAGCCTTGGTGACCTTGACCGTGTAGGTTCCGGCATCGAGGCCGGTGAAGGAGTAGTTGCCGTCCGCGTCGGTCTTGGTGGTGGCGACGACGTTACCATCGGCGCCGAGCAGCTCGACCGTGATGTCCTTGAAGGGGTCCTCACCGTTGTCGAACGAGGAGGACTCGTTCGCGTCGTAGTACACCTTGCCGGACAGGCGGTGCTTGACGGTGATAGACGCCGAGGAGGAGTTATTGCCGGGCACGAGGTCGTACTCGGGCGGGTTCACGAAGGCGGCCGTGTTGTTGAGGGTCTTGCCGTCGGTGTCGGCGTTCAGCGTGACGGTGACGAAGAGCGAGGCGTATTCGCCGGCGAGCATGTCGCCAATGGTCCACGTGGTGCCGTCGAAGGTGCCGGCCTCGTCGGTGCCCTTACATTCCTGCGGCAGGCCGGTCGTGTAGCCGGAGGCGCACTTGTGCGTCTCGGCGGACACGAAGGTGGTACCGGCGGGGAAGGCTTCCTTGACCTTGAGGTCGGGGGCCTTGCCCTGGCCGATGTTGCCGGCGTCGATGCGGTAGGTGACCTGGTCGCCGGGCTTCAGGTTGGAGGCGTCGGAGACGACGGTCTTGTTGAGGGCGACGTCGAGCGCGAGGGCCATGGCGACCTTGATCGGCTCGGCCGGCAGGATGGCGCGGTTGTTCGAGGCCTGGGTGGCCGCGATCGCGACGGACTCGTAGGCGATGCCGGTCGCGTTATCGGGGGCCTTGATGGGCGCGATGATCGGGATCGATGCGCCGGCCTTGATCGGGGTGGCCTTGCCGTTGATGTAGATGCGGTAGGACTTCACGTCGGCCCACGAGGCCGGGGTGGTGGTCCAGTTGTTGTCGCATCCGGCGGGGCCGGCTGCCATGGCGTCGCCCTGGTTCATGACTTCGCCGCGGCAGGGGTTGTAGGAGGTGGAGTATTCGATGGTGACCTGCGAGGGGTCGATACCCGAGCCTGCACCGACCTGGAGGGGGCCGGTGAGGATGGGTGCCCACTCGGAGCCACGGGAGTCGCCGCCCTGGATGGCGGTGTCACCAACATGGGGCAGGATGCCGTACACGGTCATGTCGGACAGGTCCGCGTTACCGGAGTTGGTGGGGGTGATGCGGTACTGGCCGTCTTCACCCTGGCGGATCATGGACACGCCGTCGGTGTACTTCTTGTAGGTCGAGCCTTCCACGGAGCCGAGGCTCTCGAGGACGACGTCTGCGCCAGCCTGCTCGGAGACCGTGAAGGTCGAGGAGACGGGGCAAACCTGGTCGGCCGTATTGCCATCACCGTTGACGTCGTAGGTGTCGTCGGTGGAGCCGTAGAAGCAGATCGTGGTCTTCTTGGAGGTCAGCGCGTACTCGGGTTCGGCCGCGGAGATGTAGGCCTCGTTCTTGTGCGTGCCGGCGCTCATCGAGGGGCCGACCTTGCCGCGCAGCTGGATGGTAGTACCACCCTTGGTCTGGTAGCCGGGCCAGGTGACCTGGACGAGCTGGCGGGTGCAGCCGGTGGCGTCGGTGACGTCGCGGACCGTGACGGTCTTTTCCTTACCTGCGGGACCGCCGGTGACGGAGTCCTCGACGAAGGTCATGCCGCAGGGCAGCAGGTCGGAGATGACGGGCTGGGAGTCAACGACGGTCGAGGTGTTGTTCGCGGTGACGCTGAAGGTAACCTCGGAGCCGGGGGACGCCAGGTTGCCCTTGATGGTGGACTTGGCGTTGTAGTACTTGGGCAGCGCGGTGCCCAGGGTGAGGATGTCGCAGTAGTCGTCGGCGGGGATCTGGATAGATCGGGAGCCGTCGAGGGACTTCATGGACCAGTCGGTGACACAGTTCTGGACGCGCACGTACTGGTCGGACTTGCCGGCCTTCCATGCGGCGGAGTTGGTGTCAGCCTCGACGTAGGTCGTGCCGTCCTCGGTCGTGGGGGTGCCTGCACCGACGGGGCCGGCGACGTTGAGGATCGAGGACTCACCGGCGGGGATCGTCTGCTTGTAGTGGAAGACGGTCAGGTACTCGTCGGCGGCGAAGGAGGAGAAGTCGAATGCCTTGCCGCGGTAGACGGTCTGAGTGCCGGTGTTGCCCTTGTTGGTCCAGTAGGTGATCTCGATGGGCGTCGTCGTCTGGGTGTCGATCGTCTTGACGCGCATGAGGGGCTTGTCGCAGTCCTTGGAGCCATCGGTCGGCGACACGAGGCCACAGGTCAGGTAGTCGGTGTACTCCATGACGACCGGGACGTTGGAGTTGTTGGAGTAGCTGTACAGCCAGTTACCCTGCTTGCCACGCTCGAACTGGCTCATGGCGCGCTTGTTGAAGCCGCCGCCGTAGCGGATCTCGCTGTCGAAGCGGTGCGTGAAGGAGGCGTCGGCGGTGACAACGTTGGTCTCGTTGTGCATCTCCTTGCCGGTGAGCTTCGCGGTGTTGGTGACGGTCTCATCCGTGCAGGTGTCGTCGTAGTGGACGGTGACGGACAGGACGATGTTCATGAACGCGGGGTTGACGTCGCCGACGTTCCAGGTGACGGTGTGGGTCGCGGCGTCGTAGGAGCTCTCGACGGTCGCGGCCGTGTTCGTCTTGGTGTTACCCGAGGCCGAGGAGGACACGTACTTCGCGCACGCCGGCAGCGGGTCGGTGATGACGACATCGGTCATGTTGGACTTGCCGTTGAGGCCGTCCACGTTAGTGTCGTACTTCGGCGTGATCTGGTAGGTCACGTCGACGTTCTTGGGGGTCGCGACCGGGCCGGTCTTGCTCAGGAGAGGCGTCGGCTCGGACTTGATCGTGACGGTCGCCTGGGAGGTTTCCTTGCTGTCCCCCGAGGTGAAGGTCGCGACCGGGGTGACGGTGGAGCCGCCGGGGGTCACGCCGCGCGGGGCGGTGAAGGTCAGGACCGTCTGGAACGACGAGCCTGCGGCGACTGTTCCGAGGTTGTAGGTGACGAGGCCGTCGGCGCCCGCGGTCGGAGCCTTGATCGTGGGGGTGACGACCTTCTTGCCGGCGGTGGCCGTGGCGTTGACGCCTTCGGGGGCCGAGTCGAGGTTCGAGTTACCCGCGGGGGTCACCGTGTGGGGCAGCGTGATGCTGACAACCGAGTCGAGGCAGTCCTCCGTCGTGGAGGCGCAGGAAAACTCGACGACGTAGCGCTGCTCGACACCTGAGAGGTACGAGGTCTCGTCGGGTGTGATAGCGAGTTTGAGCGTCGGGGCCGCCGCATATGTGGGCAGCGTCGTGACGCCGAGCATAACGAGGGCGGTCGTGACCAGCATGGCAAGCAGCTGGGCCGGCTTGGAGGCCTTCGACCACATGAAATTGGTGTGCACAGCCTTCTCCTGAATGTGCGAAAAGTGTATGTTTCAAGCCAATTTTACGAGTTTCTCAACAAGTGTGAAGACGCTATTTTCCGAGATGAGAAGCCTTCCAACTTCACCTATGTAGGTCAGTTTTCAAACAATGATGAAGCGCCGACAAACAACCGTCCACACGGTTTATACACAACTGTGCATAGCACTGTGGATAAATACGGGCTTTCAGTGCAGCTGATGGGCCACTTTGCATGTTTTTTGTGACGTGGCACCCTGATTCTCCACCGGTAACCAGGTGGTCGGACAAGTTTTATCCGAGCGCACAATATGGCCTCAGCAGCGACGATGACCTATTCAAGTTGTCGAAGCTCACAAATTCCCGTAACCATCAGGTTGCGGGTGACACGTGGCCCTACGCACAATGGCTGAGAATTGTGGCTCGGCCACGCGCCGTCCCCAGACCTCCTGGCGTATCTCGTGGCACCGCTCGCCTGTCAAGTACGATGAGCACCGACGATAACGTGCATGAACACAACACTCTGCGCCCGGGTTTGGGTGGAGACCTTCCGTGATCGAGAGCAGCAGCCGATGACCCTCCCACCCTTCGCCAACACGATCACCGGCCAACTCCTGCGCTGAACACTCTCAAGGACCATCCATGACCACACTGATCTGGCTTCGCGACGATCTCCGTCTGGCTGACCATCCGGCCCTGACGGCCGCATGCTCGGCAGCACGTGGACCCGTGGTGGCACTGTGGATCCACGAAACCCGCAGGACCGATGACGACAACAACCGGCACGGCCCACGCCCGCTCGGTGCGGCCACCCGGTGGTGGTACCACCGCAGCTTGCAGCAGCTGACACCGCGGCTTGCTGACCTTGGCATTCCACTCGTCTTCGCCCGGGGTGATGCCGCGAACGTCATGCGCCGAGTCGTGGACGCCTTGCAACCTACCGTCGTGCACTGGACACGACGCTACGCCCCGGCAGCCTGCCGACTGGACGCCGCCATCAAGCAAGAGTTGAAATCCCGCACCGAGGTGCACAGTCACCCCGGCAGCCTGCTCGCCGAGCCCTGGCTCATGCAGACGACCAACGGCTCCCACTACCAAGTTTTCACACCGTTCAGCCACGCCGTCGCCGACCTGCCCCTCGGTCCCCTCCTGCCCGAGCCCTCACCGGTCAACAAGCCAGACGGCGCGGCCACAGCCCTCGCCTCGTTGCGGGAGAACGGTGTCCTGCAGAACTTGGAGGACATTGGCTTGCTCGACGACGGCCCCACCTGGTGGGAAGACACCCTCGCACAGCACTGGGAGCCCGGTGAATTGGCAGCCCAACAGCAACTGGACACCATCGACAGCTGGCTGCCCGGCTATGCCACACGCCGTGACCTGCCCGGGGAGGAAACATCCACCAGCAGAATCTCGCCGAGGTTGCGGTGCGGGGAACTATCGCCGCGCCAAGCCGTGGCCGCAGCCCGTCGCAGCACGGCCTCGGGCGAGGATATCGCCGCGTGGACCAGGCAACTCTACTGGCGCGAGTTCAGCTGGCATCTGCTCCACCACCGCGAGCATCTAGAGGACACGCCCATGCGTCCAGCTTTCGCGGAATTCCCCTACGATCCCGACGACCACCTGGCGCTGGCCTGGCGACAGGGCCGCACCGGTATCGACCTCGTCGACGCTGGAATGCGGCAGCTATGGCAGACAGGCTGGATGCACAACCGGGTGCGCATGGTCGCTGCATCGCTGTTCACCAAGAACATGCTCCAGCCCTGGCAAGACGGCGAGCAGTGGTTTTGGGAGACTCTCGTGGACGCAGACGAGGCCAACAATCCTGTCTCGTGGCAGTGGGTGGCCGGCTGCGGCGCGGACGCTGCGCCCTACTTCCGCATCTTCAACCCTGAACTCCAGCGAACCCGGTTCGACCCGCGCAGCCGCTACGTCAAACGCTGGATCCCAGAGGGATCCGATCGGCCTATCGTACCTGTCGTCGACCTGGCTGAGTCGCGACGCGAGGCGCTCGCCGCTTACGAGCATGTACGTGCGGCATCTGCAGCCCATGCCAGGCCTCACCGTGGTTGAGGTGAGTGTCCACGGGATGACGCCGACGCCAGAGCCGCCTCACCAACGCCCGTGGCTGGGTCCAAGACAGCAAAAAGGCCCGAACCGAAACCATCCAAGATGGCAAGGGCTCGAGCCTTGTACGTCGAGTGGAGCTAACGGGACTCGAACCCGTAACCCCCTGCTTGCAAAGCAGGTGCGCTACCAATTGCGCCATAGCCCCGTTGGAGGAACTCAGTCCTCCACGGCGTCCGTGACGGACGTCCACAGGTCAGCATTATCGGAAAGATCAACAAGAATTTGTCGGACGGCGATGCCGACGGCCACGACGGATCCGACAGCCACACAACAGGTGACCCATTTCTTCATGATGATCCTCCGCTTTCGCTCGCCTGCGGATGGTGGGCCTAGGTGGGCTCGAACCACCGACCTCAGTCTTATCAGGACTGCGCTCTAACCTACTGAGCTATAGGCCCAACCGGCACCCTTGCGGGCACTCGGATATAGTACACAGCACAGGGCCATCCGGCAAAATCGAGCGTTGGTGACGTCCAACACGACCGTGATCGTCCGGCCCTCGACGGAGAGGAGGGGGGCCTCGTGACCACCGTCATCGAGCACGTCCGAGACTCGCGCACACCGCTACGAGCGGACCTCTCCCCCGCTGACGCCCTCGCTCTCTCCTGCCTGGTCTACGTGGATTTTCACGCGCTGCCCGGGCCTCGTTCCCCGCGCGGATGCCTGCTCCGAGAGGCCGCCCAAGCCTCGTCCATCCCGTCTCTGTATCGCTATTCATTGGCGTCCCACGCCGATCGTCCCCTCTTGGAGGCCGCCGGTGCGAGCGCGCGCTTCGGGAGCCTGCGCGTGCGCGACGCGGTCACTCGACTGACGTCTCGCCCGCTTGCTCAGTTTGGTGCCGTCACCTTCATCGACGAGGCCGGGGCGACCTACGTGGTCTTGCGCGGGACGGATGCAAGCGCGGTTGGGTGGGCGGAGGATGCCCGCTTCGGCCTCGATTTTCCGACTGATTCGCAGCGGTGGGCTACCAACTACCTGGCGTATGCGGCGTCGCGGGCCGATGGGCCACTCACCGTGGTCGGCCATTCAAAGGGCGCGAATCTCGCGCTATACGCGGCGGCGGCCACCACTCCCCCAGCGCTCGAGAGCGTCTATGCGTTTGATCCCGTGGGTTTTCCAGCGCCGGTTGTTGACGGTGGATTTTTCGCGAGCATCGACGGGCTGATGCACATCTACGTGACGGCGGGTTCCTGGGTGAGTCCGCTGCTCCCCCTGCCCGCGCCGGCCACCGTCGTTGCGTCGACCTGGCCGGGGCCACTTAGCCACAACCCGTATGCGTGGCGGTGTCAGAGGTCTTCGCTTGCTTCCGATCACCGTCAGCCGTCGCGGTCGGGTCGGTTTCTGCGTGCTGTTGTTAGCCCGCTGTTGCCGGCTCGCCTGACGCGGATTGGCATCAACTAGCGAACCGGCCACGCAGGTGGACACCTGGGCCCAGCCACCAGGCGCTCAGCAAGCACACGCACCATCCCAGACACCACTGCGCCCAAAACGCAGACCACCTCGCCCGCAACACCCCATTTTCAGCGTTTTTCACTGAGGTGGTCTGCACTTTGGGCACGACACCAGTCCAAGAGGCGGCCTCATCGCCACCAAACGGGGGGAATTGCATCATTAGAGGCGCGACACGCCGACGACACGCCGGCAGTCAGCTCCTAATGCTGCAAAACCCCCATTGCTGCCGGTGCCGAGAGCAGCGGAGGGGCCGGAGGGCCAGGCCACGCTGCCCGTGGGCGGCGGCGGGGCACACGTACCAAGCACCGCCCGATTGGAGGCCGCCGCGTGGCCTGCGGGGCCTGGCCGGGCTTCGAGACGACGCGCCGAGCGAAGCTCGCAGCGCGGACGGCGAGCGGGCGGGCAGGCCACGCGGCGGCCGGAGATCAGGCGGGGCTACAAGGAGATCAGGCGGGGCTACAAGCAGCGCGATAACCGTCGCCAGGCATAGCAAAAGGGGCCGGCATCAGCCGACCCCTTGCGCGAGTGCCCTCACTCATCCATGAGGGACACCTTGACGCCGCCCACCAGCGAGGCGACGACGTTGTAGAGCATGGCTCCCAGCGTCGACAGGGCGGTGAGCAGGATGACGTTGATGACGGCGACGATCGTCGCGTAGGAGATGACGCGAGGCAGTCGAGCGTAGTCGAGCAGGTCCACGAAGCGGCCGGCACCGACGGTCTGCAGGAAGTCCTCGATCTGGCTGAACACGTGCATGGCGTCGACCATGAGCCACAGGATGATCGTGGCGACGACCATCGCGATGCCCAGGGCGACCGACAGGAGGAAGGAGACCTTCATGACGGTCCACGCGTCGATACGCGCGATTGCCAGGTCAACTCGGCGGGGAGCGTCGCTGCGGGCGCTCGAGACGTGGTCGCTCATGGGTTTCCTTCCAGGTCGCACTTCCTACCTGCCAGGCTACCGCATCGCCTGGCACCGGCGCTGGTTCCGCGCCGCTTTGGCAGATTGATCACGGGACGAGGCCCCCGCCTCGTCCCGTGATCATCCGTCAGTTCTGCGCGTCCGCGGTGTCGTCGCCCTCAGAGGCCGTGGCCTCGTCTGCGGGGGCGTCGGTCCCCTCGGCGGCATCCGGGGCCTGGGTGGCCTCGGTGTTCTCGGACTCGTCGGTCTCGTCCTCGTCGCCCGAGTCGGAGTTGCGGGTGATCGCGATGATGCGGTCGCCGTCGTCCGGGCGGGCGAAGATGACGCCCATAGTGTTGCGGGCGGTGGGTCGCACGTCGGAGGCGTTGACCTGGACGAGCTTGCCGGACTCGGTGATGACCATGACGTCTTCATCGGGTCGCACGACGAGGGCGCCGACGAGGCCGCCGCGTTCGTCGACGAGCTTGCCGACGCGCACGCCGAGGGTGCCGCGCGACTTGGTCGGGTATTCCTCGACGGGGGTGCGCTTGGCGTAGCCGGACTCGGTGACGATCAGCAGGTCGGTGTTCTCGCGCGGGACCTCCATGCTGAGCAGCTCGTCGTCGCCGCGGAACTTCATGCCGCGCACGCCGGACGTGGAGCGGCCCATGGAGCGCAGCTGGTCGTCGGTGGCGGTGAAGCGTACGGCCTGGCCGTCGCGGGAGACGAGGATGAGGTCTTCGTCGGCCATGATGGTCTGTGCGGAGACGAGCTCGTCGGGCTTGCCGTCCTCGTCCTCGCGCAGGTTGATGGCGATGATGCCGCCGGAGCGGGGCGAGTTGTACAGGCTCAGCGGGGTCTTCTTGACGAGGCCACGCTTGGTGGCCAGGACCAGGAAGTCAGCGTCTTCGTAGGTGCGGATCGCGAGGACCTGTGCGATGTGCTCGTCGGGCTGGAAGGCCAGCAGGTTGGCGACGTGCTGGCCCTTGGCGTCGCGACCGCCTTCGGGGATCTCGTAGGCCTTGGCGCGGTAGACGCGGCCGAGGTTGGTGAAGAAGAGCAGCCAGTTGTGCGTGGTGGTGACGAAGAAGTGCTCGACCACGTCATCGCCGCGCAGCTGGGTGCCGCGCACGCCCTTGCCGCCGCGCTTCTGCGAGCGGTAGTTGTCCGTGCGGGTGCGCTTGGCGAAGCCGTCGCGGGTGATGGTGACGACGACGTCCTCTTCGGGGATGAGGTCTTCCATCGACATTTCCCCGTCGAAGGGGAGGATGCGGGTGCGACGCTCGTCGCCGAATTTGTCGACGATTTCGCCGAGTTCGGCGGAGATGATGGCGCGCTGACGCTCGGGCTTGGCGAGGATGTCGTTGAGGTCGTCGACGCGGGCCTTGAGTTCGGCGTGCTCGTCCATGATCTTCTGGCGCTCGAGGGCGGCCAGGCGGCGCAGCTGGAGGGCCAGGATGGCGTCGGCCTGAATGGCGTCCACGTCGAGCAGCTCGATGAGGCCGGCGCGGGCCTCGTCGACCGTGGGGGAGCGGCGGATGAGGGCGATGACCTCGTCGAGGGCGTCGAGGGCCTTCAGGTAGCCTTCGAGGATGTGGAGGCGCTCGAGGGCCTTGCGCAGGCGGAACTTCGTGCGGCGCACGATGACGTCGATCTGGTGGTTGATCCAGTGGCGGATGAAGCCGTCGATCGACAGGGTGCGGGGCACGCCGTCGACGAGCGCGAGCATGTTGGCGGAGAAGTTCTCCTGCAGGCTGGTGCGCTTGTAGAGGTTGTTGAGGACGACCTTGGCGACGGCGTCGCGCTTGAGGACGATGACGAGGCGCTGACCGGTGCGGCCGGAGGTCTCATCGCGGATGTCGGCGATGCCGCTGATCGCTCCGTCGCGCACGAGCTGGGCGATCTTGTCGGCCAGGTTGTCGGGGTTGACCTGGTAGGGCAGCTCGGTGACGACGAGGCACTGGCGGCCCTGGATTTCCTCGACGTTGACGACGGCGCGCTGCGTGATGGAGCCGCGGCCGGTGCGGTAGGCGTCTTCGATGCCCTTGTGGCCCAGGATGGTGGCGCCGGTCGGGAAGTCGGGTCCGGGGATCAGCTTGATGAGCGCTTCGAGGAGCTCTTCGCGTGACGCATCGGGGTGCTCGAGGGCCCACTCGACGCCGCGTGCGAGTTCGCGCAGGTTGTGCGGCGGGATGCGGGTGGCCATGCCGACGGCGATGCCTTCGGAGCCGTTGGCCAGCAGGTTGGGGAAGCGCGCGGGCAGGATGGTGGGTTCCTGGTTGCGGCCGTCGTAGTTGTCCTGGAAATCGACGCATTCTTCGTCGATGTCGCGGACCATTTCCATGGCCAGGGGCGCCATCTTGCACTCGGTGTAACGGGGTGCGGCGGGGCCCAGGTTGCCGGGGGTACCGAAGTTACCCTGGCCGGCGACGAGGGGGTAGCGCAGCGACCAGGGCTGCACGAGGCGCGCGAGGGCGTCGTAGATCGCGGCGTCGCCGTGGGGGTGATAGTTACCCATGACCTCGCCGACGACGCGGGAGGACTTGGAGAACGAGGAGGTGGGGCGGTATCCGCCGTCGTACATGGCGTACAGGACGCGACGGTGGACGGGCTTGAGGCCGTCGCGCACGTCGGGCAGGGCGCGCCCGACGATGACGCTCATGGCGTAGTCGAGGTAGGAGCGCTGCATCTCCTTTTGCAGGTCGACCTGGCGGATGCGCTCGGTGTCCGAGATGTGCCGCGCGTCAGTAGTCTGCTCGTCGCTCACGTTTTTCCTTACGTTGTTTCTGCTCGATCAGGCCCGCCCGGTACGAGGCCGGGGCTGGGCTGGTCGTGGGTGATGTCAGATGTCGAGGAAGCGCACGTCGGTGGCGTTGCGCTGGATGAACGTGCGGCGTCGGTCGACGTCGTCGCCCATGAGGATCGTGAAGGTCTCGTCGGCGTCTGCGGCCTCGTCGAGGGTGACCTGCTTGAGGATTCGGCTGGCCGGATCCATGGTGGTCTCCCACAGTTCGTGGTCGTTCATTTCGCCCAGACCCTTGTAGCGCTGGATGCCACCTTCCTTGGGCAGGCGGCGGTTCGCGGCGGCGCCGGCGGCGAGCAGTTCGTCGCGCTCCTTGTCGGAGTATGCGAATTCGTGCTCCGCGTTGGTCCACTTGATGCGGTACAGCGGGGGCATGGCGATGAAGGTGTGGCCACCCTCGATGAGGGGTCGCATGTAGCGGAAGAGGAGGGTCAGCAGCAGCGTGGCGATGTGCTGGCCGTCGACGTCGGCGTCCGCCATGATGACGATCTTGCCGTAGCGCAGCTTCGAGATGTCGAAGTCTTCGCCGATGCCGGTGCCGAAGGCGGTGATGAGGGAGCGGATGGTGTCCGAGGACAGGGCTCGGTCCAGGCGCGCCTTTTCGACGTTGAGGATCTTGCCGCGGATCGGCAGGATCGCCTGACGCTCGGGGTCGCGGCCGCCGACGGCGGAGCCGCCTGCGGAGTCGCCCTCGACGATGAAGATTTCGCACTCGGAGGGCGTGCGCGAGGAGCAGTCGCGCAGCTTGCCGGGCATGGAGGCGGATTCGAGGACGCCCTTGCGGCGCGTAGCCTCACGGGCCTTGCGAGCGGCGACGCGGGCGGCCTGGGCGGCCTGGCCCTTAGCAATGATGGCCTTGGCGTCGGCGGGGTGGGCGTCGAACCAGTCGGTGAGCTTGGAGTAGACCTGCTGGGCGACGAAGGTGCGAGCCTCGGTGTTGCCGAGCTTGGTCTTGGTCTGGCCCTCGAACTGGGGCTCGGTGAGCTTGATAGAGATGACGGCGGTCAGGCCTTCGCGGACGTCGTCACCGGTGAGGTTGTCGTCCTTGTCGCGGATGATGCCCTTGTCGCGGCCGTAGCGGTTGACGAGGGAGGTCAGCGCGGTGCGGAAGCCCTCCTCGTGCATGCCGCCCTCGGTCGTGTTAATGGTGTTGGCGAAGGTGTGGACGGACGAGGAGTAAGCGGTGGTCCACTGCATGGCGATTTCCACGCTCATGGTGCCTTCGTCGTTTTCGGCTTCGAAGTCGATGATCTCGTTGTTGATCGTGTCGGACTTCTTGGCGGAGTCGAGGTATTCGACGTAGTCGCGCAGGCCGTGCTCGTAGCAGTAGGTGACGGTGCGGTGGCCCTTGGTCTTCTTGTCCGAGGCCTCCTCGCCGCCGGCGATCTCATCGCCTTCGTCGGTGGCGAACTCGCGCTCGTCGGTCAGGGTGATGCGCAGGCCCTTGTTGAGGAAGGCCATCTGCTGGAAGCGCTGGCGCAGGGTCTCGAAGTCGAATTCGACGGTTTCGAAGATCTCCGGGTCGGGGTAGAAGACCTGGGTGGTGCCGGTCTCGTTGGTTTCTTCGCCGCGTTCGAGGGGGGTGATGGGGGTGCCGCCGTTTGCAAACGACATGCGCCAGACGTAGCCCTGGCGGCGGATCTCGGTGTTCACGCGGGTGGACAGGGCGTTGACGACGGAGATGCCGACGCCGTGCAGGCCGCCCGAGACGGCGTAACCGCCGCCACCGAACTTGCCGCCGGCGTGGAGGATCGTCATGACGACCTCGACGGTGGGCTTGTGCTCGGTGGGGTGCTCGTCGACGGGGATGCCTCGGCCGTTGTCGACGACCTTGATGCCGCCGTCTGCCTGGATCGTGACCTCGATGTGGTCGGCGTAGCCGGCCAGGGCCTCGTCGACGGAGTTGTCGACGACCTCGTACACCAGGTGGTGCAGGCCGCGTTCGCCGGTGGATCCGATGTACATGCCCGGGCGCTTGCGGACGGCTTCCAGGCCCTCGAGGACGGTGATGTCCGATGCGCCGTAGGACTGTTCGCCTTCGGCGGTCTTCTCGTTGTCAGCCACGTGGCTCCCCTCGCATTGCGCGAAAATAGATGTTTAACCTTGTAGATTCTACCAAAAGTGACGCTTGTACCCGGGATTGACAGGCTCGGAGGGTTACTTTACAAACTGTGTGATTGCAACGAAAACTCGACTGTGATGAGTCACATGCCGATTGTGGCTGCAGCTGGGACACACGGGGCCGCCCTCCCGGCTGGGAGGGCGGCCCCGTTGCGCGCGTTCAGGCGGCTCGACCGCGTGCGTTACGGTCACCGCCGCAGCGCGACATGTGCCTGTCGATGCAGGCCGCGCACGGCGTCAGATCACTTCGGATCCCAGAAGATGGGCTCAATTTCATTGCTGTTGTCGAACAAGTCAAGACCTAGGATGGTGACGGTCTCCGTGGTGCTCTTGAGCTTGTAAGCGATCACGACCGTCCTGGTCTCACCCACGTTCATCTTCCTTAACAGATCCATAGGTGAATAGCCTGGAAGATCTTTCTTGAGGAATGTCGCGGCATCCAAATGCTCATCATTTTGATACATCAGCGGCAGGGCGGCGAGGGGGCTCACATCCTCGTTCTTGTTGTTGTTGGTGATCGTGTACGTTGCGACCACGGTCGGATCGTTGTCGTCGTCGCTCGGACCCAACTCAATCTTGGTGCTCTCAACGTGGACAGTTCCGCCAGCAAGATCGGCGACATAGCGGTCTTTCGATCCGCTGTTTCCCTTCGATGACCCGGAACCAGAACCCTTGTTTCCGTTGGACGAACCGGAGCCAGAGCCGCTGCCCTGGTCGCCGTTAGACGTTCCGGAGCCACTCGACGTACCGGAACCAGAACCGGAATCTGAGCCGCCCGACGAGGACGAGGTACGGTCCGAGGACGGACCCGACGCGCTCCTCGAGCTGGAGCCGAGCATGCCCCACACGACGAGGCCGCCGATCATCAGGAGGACGACGATGCCCGCAACGATGCCAATCAGAAGGGGAGCCTTGGACTTCTCGCCCTGCGGGGGAGTGCCCATCGGAGACATTCCGGGCTGTCCGTAACCCTGCGGGTAGCCGCCCTGGTTCTGCGCGCCGTAGGCGTTGCCACCCTGGCTGCCGTAGGGATTTGGCGTGTTCGAAGCGCCGTAGGGATCCGATGAGCTCTGCCCGCCGTAAGGATTCTGCGTGTTCGAAGCGCCGTACGGGTTGGACGCGTCCTGCCCGTAGCTCTGCTGCTGGGGCTGGGCACCATACTGGCCCGCCCCGTACCCCTGCTGCTGAGGCTGCGCCCCGTAGGGACCTTGGCCGTAGCCCTGCTGCCCCTGAGGGTTGTTTCCCCAACCGTTACCGCCCTGCTGCGCGTACGGATTGCTCATCGTTACTCCTCGTCAAATTCGCACTGGTGTGCGGGATTCAATCTGAAGACTAACAAAATCCGACCACGTGGGGGAGTCCCTCACCTATTTTCTCGAGTGTTGACCTACCCGTAGTCCGCGCGAGGGCCTCGGCCACGCACGACGTAGGGGCCTTTCTTCCACGAGGGGGCGACGGGTCCTCGGATGATGACCTGCTCGACGACGCCGGACCCGACTTCCTCGGCGATTCGCCGCTCGATGGTGGGCAGGAGAAGCTGGAGCTGTTTGGCCCAGGCTGTGGAGTCGGTGCGCACGACCAGGCGGTGCCCCTCGAAGGTCTCTATGCGGGCGTGTTCGGCGACCTGGGGGCCCACGATGTCGCGCCATTTCGCCATGATCGACCCCATCTTGGTGGGGGTGTCCCATTCTCGGGTTTTGATCGTGCGGGCCAGGATCACGCCCAGGGAATTAGCCCTCCGGTAGCGCGGGCGCATGGCTGCCATGCCGGGGGCGCGGCTCCACGAGGCGCCGGTTCCCTCCAGGGCCTGGCGCAGGGCCGCGAGGTCGCCCTCGGGGTCTTCTTCTGTCGACGAGGCCGGGGCTTCGATCCCGTTGGCGTGGCGGTAGGCGGCGGCTCGGGCTGCGGCGCGCGCGGAGACGTTCTCCTCGTCGGCGAGGCGGCCGAATCCGTCGGTTTCGATGGCGGCATATTCGCTGGATCCGTCGAGGCTGCGTCGGGGACGTGTTTCGTCGAGGCCCCACGAGGGCAGGGTGGACCTCGTGTAGCCGTGCGTGCGGGCGACGCTCTGGGCTCGTTCGAGGGCGCGGACGACGAACTCGTCGGCGTCGACTTCGTCGCCGGGGGCCTCAGATCCGCTCAGCTCGTCGGCGGCCACGTCCTCGCGCTCACTCATCGTCGGCCTCGTCGATGACAGTGCCGCGCTCGGGGTCGAGGCGCACGCGCAGGGCGTGGTGGTCGAGCGAGGCGGGCAGGTCGCCGGCGACCGCGCAGGTGACGATGATCTGCTCGGCCTTCGAGGCAAGGGCGGCCAGGCCCTCGCGGCGCGAGGAGTCGAGCTCGGCGAACACGTCGTCGAGGATGAGGATCGGTGTGTCGCCGTCGTCGCTGAGCAGTTCGAATGCGCCGAGGCGCAGCGCGAGGGCAACCGACCATGATTCGCCGTGCGAGGCGTAGCCCTTGACGGGCATCGCGCCGAGGCTGAGGGTCAGGTCGTCGCGGTGTGCGCCGACGAGATTGACGCCTCGCTCGGTTTCCTTCTCGCGTACCGACGCGAGGGCCGCGAGCATGCGCTCGGTTTGAGCCTCCACGTCGGTGAGATCAGCGCTGGCCGGGTTGTCGGGGTCGGTGCCGATGACGCGGTCGACCGAGGCATCGAAGGCGAGGCGCAGGTGGCGCGGGGAGTCGGCGACGTCGTCGTAGGAGCGCGCGGCCGGCTCTTCCAGGCGCGATGCGATGGATGCGCGCGTGGCGGTGATGCGCGCAGACAGGGCGGCAAACTGCTGGTCCCAGATCTCGAGGGTCGACAGGTCGGGGGACTGGCCGCGGCGGAGCGAGGCCTGGGCGGCCTTCATGAGCGCCGCGCGCTGGCGTGCGACCCGGTCGAAGTCGGAGCGCACGGAGGCGTGTATGGGGGAGAGCTGCGTGGCCAGGTCGTCCAAGAAAGATCGGCGCACAGACGGGTCGCCGCGCACGAGCGAGAGGTCCTCGGGTGCGAACACGACCGTGCGCACGATGCCCAGAATCTCGCGGGGCTTGACCTGCGCGCGGTTGATGCGCGCGCGATTGGCCTTGCCGCGAACGATTTCGAGCTCGATGACCTGCTCGCGGCCCGAGGCCACAACACGCGCGCGGATGACGGCACCACCCGGGGCGGCCTCGGCCTCGTCGATGGGGATGCGCACGAGGGCACCCTCCGCGCCGACCCTGTGCGACGAAAACGTGGACAGGTAGGCAAGCGCCTCGACGAGGTTTGTCTTTCCCTGGCCGTTCGCGCCCACGAGCACCGTGGGGCCCTCGGGCAGCTCGACGACCCCGTGCTTCCAGGAGCGGAAGTCGTCGAGGGCCAGGTGGGAGACGCGCACGTCAGATGCCGAAGCGGATGGGCATCAGCAGGTAGCGGAACTGCGTGACCTCGCCCTCGTCGGCCTTCTTCTGGCCGGTAATGACGGCCGGCTTCGTGGGGTGCGTGAAGCCGAAGCGCACGTAGTCGGTGTCCAGGACCTGCAGACCGTCGATGAGGAACTGCGGGTTGAACGCGGTCGAAATATCGTCACCGTTCAGGGTCGCCTCGATGGCCTCGGAGGCCTGGGCGTTGTCGCCCTGTCCGGCCTCGAGGACGAGCTGGCCCTCGGTGAATGCCAGGCGCACGGAAGTCTTGCGCTCGGCGACCAGCGACATACGCTTGACGGCCTCGAGCAGTGCGTGGCGATCGACGACAGCCTGGATCGGCGTCGTGTCAGGGAAGAGGCGGCGCACGGCGGGGTAGTCGCCATCCATGAGCGTCGACGTGGTACGGCGTCCCTGGGCGGTGAAGCCGATGAGGGACGAAGCGCCGGGCTGGGACTCGCCGGATAGGCCGACCTCGACCTTGGCGCCCGAGGTCATCGACTTGGCGACGTCCTGGAGGATGCGGGCCTTGACCAGGGCGACCTCTTCGATGGAGGTGTTGGTGGGCTCCCAATCGAGCTCGCGCATGGCAAGACGGTAGCGGTCGGTGGCCAGCAGCGTGATCGCCGGGCCGTTGATCTCGATGCGCACGCCCGTCAGCAGGGGCAGCGTGTCGTCGCGCGACGCGGCGATCGACACCTGGGAGACGGCCTGCGACAGCGTCGAGGAATCGATCGCGCCGATGCCCGTGGGCTGCGCAGGCAGCAGCGGGTACTCGTCGAGGGGCATGACCGCGAGCGTGAAGTGCGAGGAGCCACAGACCAGGTTCACCTTCTGGCCATCGAGCTCAACGGAGACGGGCTTGGAGGGCAGAGACTTGGAGATGTCGGCGAGCAGACGACCGGAGACCAGGACCTCGCCGGCCTCGTCGACGGTTGCGGGGATGTGCGAGTTCGCGGAGACCTCGTAGTCGAAGGAGGACAGAGTCAGCTCGTCGCCTTCAGCCTTGATGCGCACGCCGGCCAGGATCGGCGATGCCGGACGCACGGGGAGCGCGCGGGCGGTCCACGACACGGCTTCGGCCAGAACATCGCGGGCGACGGTGAACTTCATAGCTGCCTCCAAAACACAAAACGGATCGGACACTACTTTACCCACAAGTGTGCCCACGTGGGGCAGGAAATTTGCCTCGCGCGTGCCATCGCGTAGCGTCGGCGGCGACGTTGTTGTGCGGAGGCCTGTGAAAAAATTTTTGTCATGTGACTGTCCTTCCATCATAAGGGCTGTGAGTTCTGTGGATAACTCCCTTATGCGGCGGAATTTCAATCAAATAACTGTGCTGTCATTATGGGACGAGGCTGTGGATTCGTCACGTGGTCCTGTGCACGAAGCAAATGACAACTTTTTGAGATCCACAGGCATGCCCTCTTTCTACACAGCTTGAGCTCGCTCATGCACCAGATGTGCACAACTCCTGTGAATGGGGCGCGGGCGCCAACTTTCGTCAGCGCCCGCGCCGTTTTCACGACTCCCTGGCCTTCTGCTTGATGCGGTTTGTAAGCTCCGACACGTGATTGAAGGTCTCGCGCTTTTCCTTCATAAGCTTCGAGATCTTCTTGTTCGCGTGCATAACCGTCGTGTGGTCGCGTCCGAAAGCCTGTCCGATCTTGGGCAGGGACAGGTCGGTGAGCTCGCGGCACAGATACATGGCGATCTGGCGGGCTTCGACGACGTTGTGGCTGCGCTCCGAGGAACCCATTTGTTCAATGGTGACGCCGAAGTAGACGGCACACTGGCTCATGATGAGGCTGACGGTGATCTCGTTGTCGTCCGGGTTGGACACGAAGTCCTTGAGCATCATCTGCGCGAGGTTCAAGTCAATGCGCTCCTGGTACAGCGACGCCCACGCGCCGATGCGCACGAGCGCGCCCTCGAGCTCACGGATGTTGGAGGAGATGCGCGAGGCCACGTATTCAAACACCTCAGGGGTGACCTCGAGGCCCTCGGCATCCGCCTTCTTATGGAGGATCGCGATGCGGGTCTCCAGGTCCGGCGGCTGAACATCCACGAGCAGGCCCGAGGAGAAGCGCGACCGCATGCGGTCCTCGAATCCCTTGAGCTGGGCCGGGGGCAGGTCCGAGGTCAGGACGATCTGCTTGTTGGCGCTGTGCAGCGCATTAAAGGTATGGAAGAAACCTTCGACCGTCTGTTCCTTGTCGCCGATGAACTGGATGTCGTCGATGAGGAGGATGTCGAGTTCGCGGTAGCGGCGGTGGAAGGCCTCGACCTGGGAGTTGTCCGTCTTATTGAGGCGAATCGCGTTGATGAACTCGTTCGTGAATTCTTCGGAGTTGACGTAGCGGACCTTGAGGTGAGGCATCATCGACAGCGCGTTGTGGCCGATGGCCTGGAGCAGGTGTGTCTTACCTAGTCCGGAATCGCCGTAGATAAAGAGGGGATTGAAGGCAGTACCAGGGGTTTCCGAGGCCGCCAGCGCGGCCGCGTGCGCGAAGCGGTTCGACGGGCCGATGACGAAGGTGTCGAAGGTGAACTTGGGGTTCAGGTGCGTGGGACCGGAGTCGGTAGGAGCCGTCACGAGGGCGGGGGAGTGGTGCTCTTCCGGTGCTTCAATCGACGAGGCCGGGGTGGCCGCATGCGTGGTGGGTGCGACAGAGGTCGGCTCCTCCTCTTCCTCTTCTTCGGTGACGACCTCGAGCGTGGGATCGACGGTGATGGCGATGCGCACGGTGCGGCCCAGGTGCACGGACAGGGCGGTCGTCAGCTTTGACTGCGCCTTGTCTTCAATCCACTGCTTGGTGAAATCGTTGGGGACGGCGAGGAGGATCGTGCCTTCGATGTCGCCGAGGGGGCGGGCGGAGCGCAGCATCGACGTGGCGACGGGCCCCAGCTCGTCGGTGGGGACTGCGTCCAGGGCCGCAGCCCATGCGCGTGTGAGGGAATCCGACTCCACGGCAACCTCCGGTCACAAATACGGGTGAGTTCGGTCACGACTTCTTGGTGATGTGCGTGACGCTCGTACATTGTCGCAGTGTAGTCCGCACACATGTTATGCACAGACTGGGGATGGAGCTGTGGAGAACTATCACAGAATCACAGCTCTGTAGTTACAACTTTGGGTCCGCAGCAGCGTGCGGAAAGCAAAAATACGAACAGCCTGTGGATAACTCCCTTCATCCACCCTCTGTGGATGGATGAGATCCACAGTGATTTACACAGCTGTGGATACTGTGTGTGACGCGGTGGGTAACGTTGCCGCGTTGACGTGTGGCCCCAATCCGCTTAGGCTTGATCTTTGTTTGCGCCCATTTCGGGCGTGCGTCCCCGCTATCGCGCGTGCTTACGTGTCGATAGCCCAACCGATACCGAGTGGGAAACCACTCCCCGCCGAGGAGAATTGCCGTGACCACCAAGCGGACCTTCCAGCCCAACAACCGTCGTCGTTCCAAGACGCACGGCTTCCGTCTGCGCATGTCGACCCGCGCCGGCCGCGCCATTCTGGCTGCCCGCCGCCGCAAGGGCCGCGCCAAGCTGTCCGCCTGAGACACACCGGTGCTGCCGCGCGCGCACCGCATGGTTGACCCAGCGGACTTCGCCGCCGCGATCCGACAAGGAACGCGAGCAGGAGATCCGCTGGTCGTCGTCCACGTCCGAGCCGACGAGGAACGCAACAGTCGCCTCGTCGGTTTCGTCGTACCCAAGCGGGAAATCAAGCGCGCCAACGGACGCAATCGCGTCAAGCGGCAGCTGCGCCACCTCATGCGCGAAAGGATTGCCGAACTCCCCGAAGGATCCAGGGTCGTCGTTAGGGCCTCACGCAACGCCCTCGGCGTCCCCTCCAAGGAACTCGGCGAACACCTCGACCGCGTGATGGCGCGAGCGTGGCGCAAGTGGGACGCGCGATGAACCTGGTGGGCCGGGCGCTACGCGCCCTCGTGTCCGCACCCATCGTCGCCTACCAGCGCTACATCTCCCCGGCCCTCGGCCCCCGGTGTCGATACGCACCCAGCTGCTCGACCTACGCTCTCCAGGCCATTCGCGTCCACGGACCCATCAAGGGACTCATCCTCGCGGCTTGGCGGTTGCTGAGATGCAACCCCTGGAGCCACGGGGGAGTGGACCACGTACCAGAGCGTGGACGCTGGAAGCCCGACCCATGGATCCCACCCGAGGATTGGGCTGGACACGATAACTGGGAACGTCCCGCCCCCATGGGACTCGACCCGGAGCACGACCTGACCGAGCCGGACACGGCCTCGGGACTCTAAGGAACAACGAAACAGCGGCGCACGAGCGCCACGGCGAAAGCGAAAACTATGTTCGACGCAATCCTCCACCCCTTCGCGTGGGCCCTCGCGTGGCTCTGGGTGTGGATCCACGATTTCCTCGTGCTGGTCGGAATGTCCTCCGGCTCCGGCATGGCGTGGGTCCTGTCCATCGTGCTGCTCACCATCCTGGTGCGTATTGCCATCATCCCGCTGTTCCTCAAGCAGATCCGCTCCTCGCGAGCCATGCAGGCCATCCAGCCTGAGATGCGCAAGATCCAGGAGAAGTACAAGGGCAAGAAGGACCAGGTCAGCCGTCAGAAGATGATGGAAGAGACCCAGGCCCTCCAGCGCAAGCACAAGGTCTCGCCCTTCGCCTCCTGCCTGCCCATGCTCGTGCAGATGCCCGTCCTGTTCGGCATGTACCGCGCCATCATCGCGGTCTCCTCCATCTCCGCCGGCACCTACACCTACCGCGGCGATTCCACCGATCACCTCGGCCCGCTGACCGAGTCCGTGTCCACCGAGATCGTCAACTCCACCGTCTTCGGCGTTCCGCTGTCCCACACCCTGCGCGACTCCTGGGGCCAGCCCGCGATCGTCACTGTCTTCATCGCCGCTATCGTCCTCATGGTCGTCCTGCAGTTCGTCTCGATGCGCCTGTCCTTCTCGCGCAACATGCCCGACATGGGCGACAACCCGATGGCTCAGTCGCAGCGCTCCATGATGTACGTGATGCCGCTGATGTTCATCTTCTCCGGCGCGTTCTTCCAGATGGGCGTCGTCATCTACACCGTGACCGCCTCCTTCTGGGCGCTCGCCCAGTCCTTCTGGACCATCAAGGTCATGCCGACCCCCGGCTCCCCGGCCTACGCCGACCTCCTCGCCTCCCGCGAGGCCGGCTACCAGGAATGGGCCAAGCCCTTCTTCCAGAACTACGACAGTGAGCGCGCCGCCCTGGGCGTTGCCGGCTCCGATCCTCGCATCGACGAGCTCAACGAGCGCACCCTCGCTGAGCTTCGCTCCAAGGCCAAGAAGCAGCACGTTGCCTCCGACTTCCCCGCCGAGATGAGCGCGGGCGAGATCATCACCGTCTACCGCAACCTGGCCACCCAGAAATGGACGACCCTGCCAGACGAGCAGTGGATGCACGGCCTCACCCTCGCCGTCGAGAAGCGCCTCGCCAAGCAGGAAGCTTCCGCCCAGCGCGCTGAGCTCAAGAAGCAGGTCCGCGACCGCCGCACCCTCGAGCGCGAGGGAGCCAAGGCCTCGTCGAAGGACGAGTCCGAGGCCAACGACTCCGCCTCCGGCCACGGCTCGCTCAGCGCCGAGGAGATCGAACGTCGCCGCATCGAGCGCCGCAAGGCCCGTCGTCGCTCCGGCAACAAGCGCTGACCACCATAGATTCACGGTTCCAGGCCCCCAGCCGGTAACCTGGACACCAGCAAGACCCCATTCCCCACTACGGAGGACACGTCATGAGTGACGACAACGCAGACAAGCTGACCCGCCTCGAAGAAGAAGGCGAAATCGCCGCCGACTACCTGGAAGAGCTGCTTGATATCGCCGATCTCGACGGCGACATCGAGATCGACGTCGAAAACGGCCGCGCCTCGGTCGAGATCGTCGCCGACGACCCCGATGCCCTCGACCGCCTCGTGGGCGATGACGGTGAGGTCCTGGACGCCCTCCAGGAGCTCACCCGTCTGGCCGTCCAGACCGAGACCGGCGAGCGCTCGCGCCTCATGCTCGATATCGCCGGCTTCCGCGCCGAGCGCAAGGAAGAGCTGCAGGACATCACCCGCGAGGCCATCGCCCGCGTGCGCGCCACCGGCGAGGCCGTCAAGCTCGACGCCATGAACCCCTTTGAGCGCAAGGTGTGCCACGACGTGGTCGCCGACGAGGGCCTGACCTCCGAGTCCGAGGGCGCCGAGCCCCACCGCCGCGTGGTGATCCTCCCCGAGGGCACCGACGGTGAGTGAGAACCCGAACGGGACGGGAAGGGGTCGCCAGGTCGGCGACCCCTTCGTCCCAGAACAGCCCACGCAGGCCGTCCGCGACTTCTTCGGACCGGCCTTCGCCGAGGTCGCCGAATACGCGCGCATGCTCGAGGAGGAAGGCGAGATTCGCGGCCTCCTCGGCCCGCGCGACATGGAGCGCATCTGGTCGCGCCACATCGTCAACTCCGCCGCGGTCCTGGACTTCATGCCGCGTAAGGATGGCCGTCAGGTCCTCGACGTCGGCTCCGGATCGGGGCTGCCGGGCATCGTGATCGCCGCCTGCCGCCCCGAGCTCGACGTGCATCTCGCCGAGCCCATGGCGCGCCGCGTTGAGTGGCTCATGGACGTCGTGGAGGACCTGGGCCTCGACAACGTCACCATTCACCAGGCGCGCGCCGAAGAGCTGCGCGGCAAGGGCAAGGCCGACGTGGTCACCGCTCGCGCCGTGGCCAACATGAGCAAGCTCGTGCGCATGACGTCGAAGCTGATCGCCCCCGGGGGCTCGCTCGTGGCCCTTAAGGGCCGCCGCGCGCCCATCGAGGTGGACGAGGCCTCGGCGGAGCTGCGTCGTCACCACCTGCGCGCTGAGATCCACGAGGTGCCGTCCATCATGGAGGACGAGTCCACGTACGTGGTGGTCTGCACGCGCATTAAGTAATGCGTCCCCAGTGGGGGAGAGGAGCGTCGTGGCGGTTGCTGCGGCGCTCCTCTTATTTAGTGATACACAACACATTGGTGTTGTGTTGTGTCAGATTGATTCCCTCGATTTACGGTTTGTCACGTTGTGTGTTTTCGCTGGGAGAATCGATCCTACAGAACGAAATTTTCGTCGTTGTACGGCGGTGTGCGGAGATTGTGTGCGCCTGGATGCATCCTGGGCCTTTCGTGCTGGAAGTGAGTGCGTGTGCCCGTAAACTAGGGGCAGTATCTAGGAAGGTGTCTCGTGAGTACCAACAACACCCCTTTGTCGAATCAGATCGAGCGCAACATGCGCGATCTGGCCATGCTCGAACGCGCGACGTTCCCGCGCCCCGAGCACACGCGCATCATTGCCGTCGCGAACCAGAAGGGGGGTGTCGGTAAGACGACGTCGGCCGTTAACCTCGCGGCCGGCCTCGCGATGGGTGGCTTGTCTGTCCTCGTTGTCGACGCGGACGCCCAGGGAAATGCCTCGAGCGCGCTCGGCGTTCCCCACCCCGCCGGAACCCCGTCAACCTACGATGTCATTATCGGTGGGGCCAGCGTTGCCGACGTCGTGCAGCCGTGCCCCGACATCGACGGTATTGTCGTGTGCCCGGCCACGATCGACCTGTCCGGAGCCGAAATCGAGCTCGTCGACGTCGAGCGCCGTGAGTATCGACTGCGTGAGGCCCTGCGTGAGTATGTCTCTGAGCATGCCGATATCGACATTGTGCTCATCGACTGCCCGCCTTCCCTCGGCCTCGTGACGCTGAATGTCATGGTCGCCGCCGACGAAGTCATGATCCCGATTCAGGCCGAATACTATGCCCTGGAAGGACTCAGCCAGCTGTGGAACACCGTCGAACGGATCGGTGTGGATCTCAACCCCGGCCTGCGTGTCTCCGGCATGTTGCTGACGATGGCAGATAAGCGCACGAAGCTCTCCGAGGAGGTCGAGAGCGAAGTGCGTTCGCACTTCCCGGACCACACTTTTGATACCGTCATCCCGCGTTCTGTGCGCATTTCCGAGGCGCCGAGCTACGGTCAGACTGTCGTCACGTATGATCCTCGTAACGTGGGTGCAATCGCGTATCGGAAGGCTGCGTTGGAGCTGTGCCAGCGTGTCGCAGCCTCTGAGGAGTGATTGTTTCACGTGAAACATTCGGAGTTTTCCGCATGTTTCCGCAGATCAGCACGTATTAGTCACCGTGTGTGAGCATTGGTGCAACAAAGTGATCAAAGACGCTTACTAGCTGAGCGCATGCCATTGTTTCACGTGAAACAATGAACCGACGCAATTGAAGGAGTATTGCAATGGCGGATGCAGCACCGAAGTCTGAGGGCCGTAAGGGCGCTCGCAAGCACACTGGCCTCGGCCGTGGTCTTGGAGCTCTCATTCCTCAGGCTAGTGAGCAGACGCCGAATAACGCACCCTCCGCGCCTTCCCGTCCCCTGGATGTGTTCTTCCCCGAAGGTAGCTCCGGCGGCAAGCGTGGAGGTTCCGCTAAGGACCTTTTGCAGCCTAAGCGTGGCACTGCCTCGTCGAAGAAGAAGCGTCCGGCGATGCCGTCCGTTGATGCGGCCGGTGGACGGCGCGGCGCCGGCTCTCGCGGCGGTCTCGGCGGCGGAATCAATGGCTCAGATTCCCGCCAGAAGGCTGCTCGTGTGCCCGCAACAGGCTCTTCCGCGAACGAAGCAGACAAGCGCGAAGAACAGAATGTTTCACGTGAAACATCCGTTGATCACGAGCTTCTTCCGGTGCCAGGAGCATCCTTCGCTGAAATTGCGATCGATCAGATTGTTCCCAACACGAAGCAGCCTCGAGAGGTCTTTGATGAGGACGATCTGAAGGAACTGTCGGCCTCGATCAAGGAGGTCGGCGTTCTCCAGCCCGTCGTCGTTCGTAGTATCCCCGCGAAGGGCCGTTCCGAGAAACTCCAGGAGTTCCTCGCCGAGAAGCCCGAAGCACGCTACGAACTGATCATGGGTGAGCGCCGCCTGCGCGCCTCCGAGCTCGCAGGCGAAACCACGATTCCGGCAATCATCCGGGAAACCGAAGACGGGGATCTGCTCCGCGACGCGCTCCTGGAAAACCTCCACCGGGCCCAGCTCAACCCGTTGGAAGAAGCGAGCGCATATCAGCAGCTCATGGCGGATTTCGGTGCGACTCAGGAAGAGCTCGCCAAGCGAATCGCCCGCTCGCGCCCGCAGATTGCTAACACCTTGCGCCTCCTTAAGCTCCCGCCGTCAGTCCAGAAGAAGGTCGCCGCTCAGGTCATCACCGCCGGCCACGCCCGTGCACTGCTGTCGCTGTCGACGCCCGAGGAAATGGAGCGACTGGCTGAGCGTATCGTCGCCGAGGGTCTCTCTGTGCGTACTACCGAAGAGATCGTTCGTCTCGGCAAGGCGAAGGCGACGCCACGTCCTCGCGCCCGCCAGCCGCGTCCTCTGTCGCAGCTGGGGGAGAGCGTCGTATCGGCGCTGTCCGACGCGTACGACACACGCGTGACCATCACCGAGGGACGTAAGAAGGGCCGGATCGTCATCGAATTCGCGGGATCCGAGGATCTTCAGCGAATTGCAGATCTTATTCTTCACTGATCCAACTTCATAGTTCTTTTCGCAGATCACGCGCAGTATGTTCCGTACGCGACATTTCCTGAGCTAATCTTCGGATGAATTAACGCTTAAACTACCTCTAAAGGGTCCGTCGTCGGGCCCTCGCAGTACCAGAAGGAGCGAAAGGCATGAACGCCCAAGGCAGTTCGCGCACCGTGCTTTTCGATGTCGGTGGTGTCCTCGTGGACGCTCACCCGGACCCGCGCGCTATCGCTGAGTTGTTCGGTGATGGTTCGCGAGGTCTCACGACGCTCGTTGATCAGGCGATGTGGACCCATCGCGGTGAATATGACGCCGGCATGTCCGATCGTGAGTTTTGGGACCGTATCGCTGGAGATTGCGGTCAGCCCGAGCCCTCCAGTGCCCTTCTGAAAGAACTTGTTGCGCTTGATGCGTCACGCATGGCTACGGCTAACGAAGAGGCACTGGGTCTTGTGCGTCGATTGCGGCGCCAGGCAGTGCGCCTCGGTATTCTGTCCAACGCACCGTATCCCATTGCGAAGGCGATTCGTCGCTCCGAGTGGGGAAGCCTCTTCGACTTCTTTGCCTTCTCGTGCGACTACGGTATCTGCAAGCCGTCACGCGGTATCTACCGTGACGTGCTCGTACGTCTCGACGTTCCCCACGAGGATGTCGTGTTCATCGATGACCGTCGCGAGAACGTCCGCGCGGCGGAGCTCCTCGGCGTTCAGGGCATCGTCTGGCAGGGTGTCGATGACACAGAAACGCGCCTGAAGGAGTTCGGAGTCCTTTTCTGAGAGGCTCTCTATCAGCGAATTTGCGTTTCCATCGGAAACGTAAAAACGACACAGAGGCGTACAGAGAACGGAATTTTCCCCGATTGAGTGATGCTGTCGCATCGCCAGCACCTTTCATCGCGTGTCACTGTCGCCAATCTAAGCTCGTGCATTCATCATGAACGATGTTTCACGTGAAACATGTGGGCCCGGGAGGATCATCCGCCCGGGCCCACAGTGCGTTGAATGAGCGATTACTCCTCGGTCGCCTCGGCCTCCTCGGAGATGATGACGCCAACGCGTTCCTCGTCGATGACGTAGTCGACGCTGTGCACGTCACGGCCGCCGGCCACGAAGTCGACAATGTCGGCGCACAGCTGCGCGAACGACGAGTCCTCAAGCGCGTCAGCGGCCTGAGGGAGGAGCGACGTGTCGGTCATGCCGGGCGCCACGTTCGCGTCGATGAACCAGCAGGTGCCCTCGTCGTCGACCACGAAGTCCATGCGCGACAGGTCGCGCAGACCCAGCGTCGTGTGGGCCTCAACGGCCGCGGCCTGCAGGTCCGCGAGAAGCTCGTCGGAAAGGCGAGCGGGAACGAAGTACTCAGTCTCGTCCGTGGTGTAGCGGGCGTCGTAGTCGTAGCGGCCACGATCCGTCGATACCTCGACCGGAGGCAGGGCTACGGGGCCGTCCCACAGATCGACGACGGAAACGGCCACGTCGCGGCCGTTAATGCGCTGCTCAACCATCAGGCGCTGGCCGTACGCGAAGGCGTCCACCATCGCGCGGCGCAGGGCCTTGGCGTCCTGAGCGGTCGAAATACCAAGCGCGGAGCCGCCGTCCGTCGGCTTGATGACGACGGGGAAGGAGACCGAACCCTCGAGCGCAGACAGCACGTGAGAGGCGCCTAGCTGGCGGAAAATCGCCTGCGGAAGCGTCACCCAGCCGGGCGTCGCGAGGCCCGCAGAGCCCAGCAGAGCCTTCGCTGTGGGCTTGTTGGAGGCGAGCATCGCCTGCACCGACGACGAGCCCACGAATGGGATTCCCACCGATTCGAGGAAGGACTGCAGGGACCCGTCTTCGCCGATCGAGCCGTGTACGAGCGGCCACACGACGTCGGGGGAGAAGGACGAGATCGCGTCCGCAAGAGACGCGTCGACGTCGGAAATACGCACCTCATAGCCGAACTGCGTCAGGATATTAGCAACGCGACGGCCCGAACGAACCGAGACATCACGCTCGTGCGTGAGACCGCCAGCGATGATCAGAACTTTGGTAGCCATGGGGGTGTCTCCTCAGGTAACTCTTAGCGGTCGGACCCGGCCCCGGCCTCGTTGCCCGAAGCCGTACCGAACATGTCGACGATTTCCTTCTCCGCGTTGACGACCGTCGAGAGACGGCGAACGCCCTCGCGGATCTCCTCGGGAGTGGGGTAGCAGAACGACAGGCGCAGGTGGTTGGAGCCCGACCCGTCGTAGAAGAACGCCGTGCCCGACACGTACGCGACCTGGGCGCGCACTGCGCGCGGCAGCATGGCCTTCGCATCGAGGCCCTCGGGCAGCGTCACCCACGTGTAGAAGCCACCGTCGGGGACCGTCCACGTGCACGAAGGCATATACTCCTCGAGCGAGGTCAGCATCGCGCGGCAGCGCTCCGCGTACATCGAGCGGAAGGACTTCACCTGGCCGTACCAGTCGTAGTTGCTCAGGTAGTCGGCGATCGCCATCTGGCCCACCATCGACGGGCACAGGATCGCGGACTCGAGGGCCAGGACCAGCTTCGCGCGGATCGCGTGCGGCGCGTACGCCCAGCCGATGCGGAAGCCGGGAGCAAACATCTTCGAGAAGGAACCCAGGTAGACCACGCCCTCGGGGCTGTACGAGGCGATGGCCGGCAGGGGATCGTTGTGGAAGCCGAGCAGGCCGTAGGGGTTGTCCTCGACGATCAGGACGTGCTCGCGCAGGCAGATCTCGGCGATGATCGGGCGGCGCTCGGCGGACAGCGTGACGCCCGCGGGGTTGTGGTAGTTCGGGATGATGTAGATGAACTTGATCGTGCGACCCGAGGCTCGCACGTCGCGGATCGTCTCCACCAGGGCCTCGGGAATGATGCCGTTCTCGTCCATGGGAACGTGCACGATATCCGCCTGGCGCGCGCGGAACACGCCCAGCGCACCCACGTAGGAGGGGGCCTCGGCGAGGATCACGTCGCCCGGGTTCACGAAGAGCTCCGTGACGAGGTCGAGGGCCTGCTGGCTACCCGTCGTGACCACGACGTCGTCCGGGTCAGCGCCGACGATGCCGTCATATGCCATGACCTCGGTGATGCGCTCGCGCAGCACCTCCCAGCCCTGGCCGCTGCCGTACTGCATGGCCTGCGCGCCGTGGTTGCGGATCAGCTTCTCCGCGGATGCCGCGAGCTTATCGAGGGGCAGATCCTTGAGGTTCGGCATGCCACCAGCGAGGGAGACGACCTCGGGGCGCGACACGACGGAGAACAGAGCTCGAATCTCGGATGCGCGCAGGTTGTGTGCGCGGTCCGCGTAGACGTCGTACCAGGGGTCGAGGCGGTTACCCTGCGCGGGCGTGCGCCCGGACGAGGCCGGGGTGCCGCCGTTGGTCGAAGGCTGAGTCAAGGCATGCCATCCTTTGCATGAAGTTACATAGAACCGTATAGGTCAAGTGTGCCACTTTCCTGGCCATACGGGGTAACGGGGCCGGTGGTTGGGCAGATGTTTCACGTGAAACATCAGGGTTCGATGCACGCGTAGGGGAGGACGAGTAGACCGTCGTCGCGCTGGTAGGCGAACTCCCCTTGGCCCACGATGAAACCAAGGAAGGAAGGCTCGGAAGTTTGGGTCATAGGGTTGCCGGTCATGAGCTCACGGAACTTGTGAAGGCGTTCCACGGCACGATCAGTAATTCCCATCGACGATAGTTTGACCTCGAACGCACCCCAGCGCCCGTCAGCGAGTTCGATGATGAAGTCGACCTCGAGACCTTTGTCGTCACGGTAATAAGCGAGGGAGTTTCCGACACCAGGAAGTGTGTCGATGAACGTGAGGAGATCGCGGCAGACAAGAGTCTCAAACAAGCCGCCGAGAGTTTGAGTATCACGTAGCAATTTGCTGGGAGATAGACCAAGCATGGCAGCTGGCAGCGAGGGATCGACGAAGTAGCGCTTGGGTTTGATGCGCACACGTTTCTTTCCTCGAGCTGCGGGCTCCCAACCAGACACATCTTCAAGGAGGTACATGGCGCGGAGATCGTCGAGGTATGCCTTGATTGTGTGGCGTGACTTGTCTTCTCCTTCACTGCCCATATCCTTCGACAGCGTGCTCATTGTCGGAGCTTGTGCAAGATTCATACTGAGAGCGCGTAAGAGCGACCGTGTAGTGTCTGGGGATCGGCGTAGTTGAGGCATATTTACCTCAATGAGGTTGCGTAGGTACTGTGCCGGAGTTTCTAACGCGTCTTCGTCATCAAGATCAAGAATCGACGGCCATCCTCCTCGGCAGCACCAACGTGCAATGCTTTCGATCGAGCTGTCGCATCGTTGCGACGTGATCCCCTTGTCATCAAAAAGACCGTGAAGGCTCACGCCACCGGGAGTTGCTCCGGCCTCGTATGAGGTCATAGGCCGCATGTGAACGCGCGCAATGCGCCCCGCACCGCTGTGCCTGATCATTTCGATATCGTGAGGAGCGGAGGACCCTGTAAGGATGAACTGCCCTCGTGTTCCAGCTGAGGAATCAATACGAGAACGAACCATATCCCAGATCTGAGGCACCTCTTGCCACTCATCAATGAGGTGTGGATGTTTGCCAGAGAGTACGAGATCGGGAGACGTCTGAGCTGCTCGAAGAGTTGCTGGGTCAGTCAGAGAGTCGGCGCTGTCGGCATGTGCAAGTGAGGTCCAGGTCTTTCCACACCATTTAGGCCCCGCGATTTCAACGGCGCCGAAGGATCGCAGTAGTTGGTCGATACGCCGGTCGATTGCTCGAGGGCGGTAGTTCTCCGGACGTACAGCCTGCACCTGAATCTCCTATGATCAGCGAATATGTAGATCATTATACATTTTCCACCGGTTTCATTATACATTTTCCACCGGTTTCATTATACATTTTCCACCCATATCAGTGTCACGCCCACTGGCAGCACAGCCGGGCCCAGGGCGCTGGCAGGCCTCGTCGTGCCCTCTGGAAAACGTCGCCGATCGCTGCCCATGGGCTCCACGGCCTGGCCCACCTAACATGGCATGCCCCGCGACGACGCGTTGGTTGAGCGCGACGTGGGGGAGTCGTGCCGCGTGTGCGCGACAGTATGCAAAAAGTCCGCAGCCCCTGCGGGTCTGCGGACTTGCGTGGAACTCCGGCGTGGCCGGAATTCGCTCAGTGGCGGTCGGCCTTCACGATGTGCTTGGTGTCGGCGAGCTCGTTGAGCTGATCGATGTGGGCCTGGGCAACCATGACGTCGATGGTCGAGAACATGAGTGAACTCCTTGTGGGATCGTATTGTGTGTTGATTCCCTGCTTGACGAGGCCGAGGATCACCCGGTCTGTAACGAGGAGTGTGCCAACGCGGGTAGCGTCGGCGCGACCCTGCGTTTCAAACAAGAAAAGCGCCAGACCAGCTTGGCAGCTCTGTCAGGCGCTTGATGGTTATAGTTTATCCCTCCCAAAACACTCAATCAACCGTTCGGCCAGTAATTTAGATCGCATCAAAAACCAAGCAATTGCAAAGCAAAGTGGCTACGTGCACACCACCTGCGCAAACGTGCGCACGCCGTCACAATTCGTCTGTTGGATAGACTGCGCTCGTCTGCAAATCACAAAATTTTAGAACTTTTTATGTTGGTTCGTGCAGGTTCATGAAACGCCAGTGTGTGCGGCCCTGGCCTGCCAGGGGCATGGGGATAGGTAATGAGGTGGGGGAGTGGGAGCGTGGGCTTCGGGATCTGCGTGATTCCTGGCGAGGCTCTGGGATCGCCCCTTCAGCCCTTCATTACCAATTTCGCATGCAATTCGGTGGTCAGACAAATCGACAATGGGGAGAAAACCTCGGAATTCCAACGATATGAATTCAAAGTTTGAAAGAGGTGCGGGGGAATTGCATGCGAAATTTAGGGGAGGGGTATTGCCCTGGGGGAGCGGTGCTCCATGAGTATTTGGGTCGCTATCGAATGTTTCGGGTCGTAGAACTTTGCGCGGCTGGGGCCACGGGCATAGAATGATAACGATTCTCATTCATATTCACGTGCGAAGCACCTAGAGGACCCCCTCATGAACCCCACGAAGTACCGGAACCCGGGCCGCGCAGCTGCCCGGGCTTTCGCCGCCATGGCCCTCGCGGCCACCTCCTTCCTCGTGCCCGGAGCGGCACACGCCGCCGACGAGGCCACCGCCGACACCGCGGACGCGGTAACGACAGAGGAGGCCACCACCGCCGAGGCCGACGCCGCAACGAGCGACGCAGCCACGGCCTCGTCCGAGGCCGACGCGACCGCCTGCGCCGTCATGCGGACCGCCCCCGCCGGCACCACGGCCACCCTGGACCACGGCCACGCCGACATCTTCGACCTCACTTCCGACGCGTCCGGCACCCTCTCCCTGCGCATCAAGGAGGACGCCACCGGCTCCGGTGTCATGCGCGAGCCCGAGCAGACGCTCCTCGCCGTCAACAAGTCCACCCTGACCCAGATCCCCGGCGCCGTCAGGCAGGCGACCGGCGCTCCCGCCGCGGCCTACCTGCTCGGCCAGTCCGGCGACAACCAGGCCACCGTGCTGTGGCCCGGCTGGGACACCCTGGGCGTCGCAGCCGGCGGATACGACGCCGCGCGCTTCCACATCTCCTACACGGGCCCGGAAAACGGCCGCATCTACGCCTTCACCTCCAGCTTTACCGAGGGCACCAAGGCGGTCACCAATGACGGCAGCTTTGACCTGGCGCCCGAGGGCGACGACATCGACCAGCCCTACGCCGCCCACAAGCACGTCAACTGGCTGTTCACGCGCGCCGGCCGCTACACGCTGACCGTCCAGGCCAGCGCGTGGACTCCCGGCAACACCGGCACCGCCAACGCCCAGTCCGCGACCCGCACCTACACGATCGACGTCGCCGACGAGGCCTCGTGCCTCGCCGAGTCCGGAGCTGCCCCCTCGACCGACCGGGCGCAGCCCGCCCCTGCCCCCGGCGTGGGCCCCGGCTCCGTGAGCTCCACGAACAACCAGGCCACGCAGAACCAGGGCGACAACGGTGCCACGGGAACGCCCAGCGCCCCGGCCCCCGGCACGAACTCGGGAACGACCGGCACCACCGGCACGACGACGGGCGCGAACCCCGCCCCCTCCTCGGGCGCGCACACCACCTCCGGCACGACCGGCGGTGAGCGCTGCGTCGCTACCCGCATCACCCGCGAGGCCACCGAGGCAGAGGCCGCCACCCTGGCCTCGAACAGCGCCCCCGCGAACACCGCGCGCACGACCCTGACCGTGAGCGTCGGCGACGGCGCCTCCGGCAACGCCACCGACGGCCACTTCGACCTGGGCCCCGCCATCGAAAACGGCACCCTCGTCGCCCGCGTCAAGGACGACCGCACCCAGCCCGCCCAGTGGGTTGACCCCTCGTCCCTGACCTTCGCCCTCGGTGACGCCGCGCGCATCACCGCGCCCGCCGACCTTGGCTTCGTCGCCACCCCCGGCTCCAGCGTCTGGCTGATCCCCTCCACCCAGATCGCGGGCGTTCCGTGGCTGGGCCTGAACTCCCAGCGCGAAGAGATCGTCACCGGCACCACCGGCCCCGTCCAGTTCACCCTCGACGCCGTCGAAGGCCCCGGACGCGTCGCCGTCTTCAACGCGGGCGCGCTCGGCTCCGGCGTCGGCGAGCACGTCTTCGACGGCCCCGGCACCGGCTACACGCTCGGCGCCAACACGCACGCCCACCAGAACTGGGTGTTCACTGCGCCCGGCACCTACACGCTGACCATCACCATGCGCGTCACCCCCAACGGCGCGGCGCTCGCGGGTAGCGGCTTCGGCTCTGGCGGCGACCTCACGGCCACCGGCGCGACCGGCCCCAACGGGCGACCCATGGTCTCCCAGGTCGTCGGCCGCACCGCGTCCGGCAAGGACTGCGACCTCTCCCTGGCCACCACCGGCGCCGACACCATCCCGCTGACCGTCGTCTCCCTCACGTGGGCGCTCACGGGCGCGGCCTGCGTGTGGGTGGGTGCGATCGGACGTCGCCGCAACCTGCGCCGGGCGCTGTGACCCCTCATTCACGAGGCCGACTCTCCTTTATCCCCCGCCTCCCCTTTCGTGGGTGGCGGGGGAGTGGGTGTGTGCTCGCTGCCTCGACGTTAGCGCTCACGGCGACCCTGGCCGGCTGCGCGCCCGCGGCCGACCCCGCGAGCGACGGTGAACTGCGCGTCGTCGCCACGACCGGCATCCTCGCCGACCTCGTACGTAACGTCGCCGGAGACCGCGTCCACGTCACGCAGATGGTGCCCAACGGTGCAGACCCGCACTCGTGGGAACCCTCCCTGCGCACCATCCGCGACGTCGCATACGCGGACGTCGCCTTCTCCAACTACCTCATGCTCGAGGAGCACGCCCTCATCCGCGCCCTCGACTCCAACCTGCCCGCCGGCTCGCGCTCCGTCTCCGTCGCCGAGGAGGCCGCCAAGAACGGCGCCACCATCCTCCCCCTCGTCGAAGACCGCGCCCTCGACACCCCGTGGCTCGGCATGCGCGTGTGGGGCGACGGCGCCGACATGGGAGCCACCCGCGCCTCGCAAATCGACCTGACGACCACCGGCGTCGACGGGCCCGGCCAGGCCGCCGCCTACCTCACCACGTCGTTCGGGCAGCCCGAAATCGCCTTCGCCTCATCCGACGGCTTCAACGCCGCAGGCGGATACGACACCGACACCGCGCAGCTGCCCGCCGACGCCCACCAGCACATGAGCTGGGCGTTCACCGCCCCCGGCGTGTACCGCGTCCACTTCCGCGCCAACCTACGCACCACGCCCGGCGCCACGCCCGTCAGCGTCGGGGAAGGCACCGCCGTCTTCGCCGTCGGCACCCCGCCCGAGGACATCGCCGCCGCAGAAGGCCGCCGCGTCCTCTCGGCCGGCCACGCCGACATCACCGTCAACCTCACCACCAAGCGCGTCGAACTCGCCTCCGACGCCGGAGCACTCAGCGGGGACGAGGCCTCGGCCCCCTGCGTGGGCGCCGGAACCACGGGAGCGGCCGTCGCCTCGACCATGGAATGCACAGACCTCGACCAGGTCGTCATCGAAGTGCCCACCCGCGCACTCACGACGATCCCCGGAGAGGCCTCGTTCCGCTTCATCGGCGAGCCCGGCGCGAACGTCTACATGCTGCCGCAGGCCGTCCTCGGCAAGCACGTCCACGGCGACATCGACCCCCACCTGTGGCACGACGTCCACAATGCCCAGGCGTACGTGCGCGTCATCCGCGACTCGCTGATCTCCGTCGACCCCGACGGCGAGGCCACTTACCGGGCCAACGCAGCCGCCTACCTGACGCGCCTCGACGAGCTCGACGCCACCGTCGCCTCGACCATCGCGTCCATCCCCGAGGAGCGCCGCAAACTCGTCACCACCAACGACGCGTACGCGTACCTGGCGAACGCCTACGGGCTCACCGTCGCCGGATTCGTCGCGCCCAACCCCAGCGTCGAACCCTCCATCGCCGACCGCATCAAACTCCAGGCCACCCTGTCCGACTCCTCGATCCCCGCGGTGTTCCTCGAACCCAACCTGGCGCGCACCCGCTCCACCCTGCGCACCGCCGCAACCGACGCGGGCGTGGACATCTGCCCCCTGTACGGCGACACCCTCGACGACCAAGCACCCACCTACATCGACATGATGGAACACAACGCCCGCTCACTGGCACGCTGCCTGGGCGGCAAGGAGATGCCATGAAATCCTTCTCTTCTCGCCTGACTTCCGGCCGAGGTGTGGCCTGCTTGCCTGGCCGTCGGCTCTTTGCCTGCGAGGACGGCCGCCGGCTCTACGCCCCGGTGGCGGCGGCCCGCCC